>JBBKXO010000001.1:0-3358 GCA_037969525.1 Burkholderiales bacterium
CTGGCTGTGCTGCTGATCATTGCTGCCGTTTTGGGCGATGCTGTGAACTACGGCGTCGGCCATTACATCGGGCCGCGGATATTCAAATCCCGGGATTCGCGCTGGCTCAATCCGAAGTACCTGGATCGTGCACACGAATTCTATGAGCGTCACGGCGGCAAGACCATCATCATCGCGCGCTTCGTCCCCATCATCCGCACCTATGCGCCGTTTGTGGCCGGCGCGGCGAGCATGTCCTATCCGAAATTCGCGCTGTACAACATATCCGGCGCCGTGCTGTGGGTGGTGTCACTGGGATACGCGGGTTATTTTTTCGGCAACATTCCGGTCATCAGGAACAACCTGACCGTCGTCATCATCGGCATCATCATCCTGTCGATCATGCCCGGCGTGGTTGAATACCTGCGCCACCGCAACCGCACTGAATGAACCTTTATCTGCGTCTGCTGTGGCTGCTGTGGCGACTGCGCAGCGTCACGCAGTGCGGCCTGTTCGATGAGTCGCGCGTCACGTTCCGGGTGTGGCCCAACGACTGCGACATCAACCTGCACATGAACAACGGGCGTTACCTGACGTTCATGGATCTGGGACGGGTGCACCTGACGGTGCAGATGGGGTTGTGGCCGCATGTGCGGCGCAACCGCTGGATGCCGGTGCTGGCGGCGGCGGAAATCACCTACCTTCGTTCGCTGAATCCGTTCGAGCGTTTCGATCTGGTAACCCGCGTCGTCACCTGGGACGAGAAGTATGTGTATATGGAGCAGACCTTCGAGCGTGACGGCGAACTGTGCGCGCATGCGTATGTGAAGGGATTGTTCCTGCGGCGTGGCGGCCGCGTGCCCAATGCCGAATTGGTGCAGGCCATCGGTCATGACGGCGCGCCGCCGCCGATGACAGCAGCGCTGGAGCACTGGGCGGCGCTAAACGCCACCAAGCGCGATGAATAAAATAATTAATTAAATCAACTACTTATCTTAAATTCGCGGCCTATCAAATGCGTCTTGCGAGTTCCGCGGCCTTGCCGATGTATGTCGCCGGCGTCATTGCCAGCAGGCGCTGTTTCTCGGCCTCGGGGATACCCTTGAGCCCCTTGATGAAGGCATGCAGGGTTTCGCGGTTGATGCCGGCCTTGCCGCGCGTCAGTTCCTTCAGCTGCTCGTAGGCACCGGCCACCCCGTAACGGCGCATCACCGTCTGTATCGGTTCGGCGAGCACTTCCCAGTTGGCATCCAGATCCGCTGCGAGTTTTTCGCGGTTCGCTTCCAGCTTGTTCAGCCCCTTCAGGCAGGAGTCCCATGCCAGCAGTGCATAACCCAGCGCAACACCCATGTTGCGCAATACCGTCGAATCCGTCAGGTCGCGCTGCCAGCGCGACACCGGCAGCTTGTCCGAGAGGTGGCGCAGCAGGGCATTGGCGAGGCCGAGATTGCCTTCGGAGTTTTCGAAGTCGATGGGGTTGACCTTGTGCGGCATGGTCGAGGAGCCGATTTCGCCGGCCCGGGTTTTCTGCTTGAAGTAACCAACGGACACATAACCCCAGATATCGCGATCGAGGTCGAGCAGTATGGTATTGGCGCGCGCCACGGCATCAAACAGTTCGGCGATCGCGTCATGCGGCTCGATCTGGATGGTGTACGGATTGAATTCCAGGCCGAGCGATTCGACGAAGCGTTTGGCGAAACCCTCCCAGTCGATATCCGGATAGGCGGCGAGGTGGGCGTTGTAGTTGCCGACTGCACCGTTGATCTTGCCGAGCAGTGACACCGCGGTGATGCGGTCGCGGGCACGCACCAGCCGTGCAGCAACATTGGCCATTTCCTTGCCCAGCGTGGTCGGTGATGCCGGCTGGCCGTGGGTGCGCGACAGCATGGGCGCGTCGGCGAGGTCATGCGCCAGCGTTTTCAGCCGGTCGATGAGGGCGTCGAGGGCAGGCAACAGCACCGCTGTGCGCGATTGCTGCAGCATCAGCGCATGGCACAGGTTGTTGATGTCTTCAGAAGTGCAGGCGAAATGGATGAATTCCGCGACCTTGGTGACTTCGGCGTTCTTGGCCAGCCGTTCCTTGAGGAAGTATTCGACTGCCTTGACGTCGTGGTTGGTCGTGGATTCGATGGCCTTGATGCGCGCGCCGTCGGTTTCCGAGAAATTGTTGACCAGCGCGTCAAGCTCGGTGATGGTGGCTTTGGAAAAGCCCGGCACTTCTTTCAGCGCGGGATCGGCGGCCAGCGCTTTCAGCCATGCCACCTCGATGCGCACCCGCAGGCGGATCAGCGCCTGTTCACTGAAACAGTCGCGCAGTGCGCCGAGCTTGCCGTGATATCGGCCATCGAGAGGGGAGAGTGCATTGAGGGATGTTAAGGGCGTCTGGGTCATCGCATGGCCTTCGGCAGGTGCCTGAATTTTATCATGCCACCCCTGTCGCCGAGGCTATAAGATGGGCGCGGGGAACCGGCGGGCGTTGCCGTGTTCCGATGAAAGATTGCAAAAGGGATATTCACCATGCGCATTATGCGTCGCCGCTTTCTTGCTACTGCCGCAGCCGGCGCTGCCTTGCCCTTGCTGCAGTCGCTGAATACCGCTGCTGCAGTGCAGGTCCAGGTATTGCAGGCGGGTGTCAGCCGGCAGCAACTGGTGCCGGCGCAATATCCGGATACTGAAGTGTGGAGTTTCAATGGTGCAGTGCCCGGGCCGCTGTTGCGTGCTCGTCAGGGAGACACCCTGCGGATTACCGTGCGCAACAGGCTGCCGCAGACGACGACGGTACACTGGCATGGCATCCGCCTGCCTAATGCGATGGACGGTGTGCCGCATCTGACCCAGGCGCCGATTATGCCGGGCGGTGAATTCCATTACGAGTTTGCGCTGCCCGACGCCGGCACCTACTGGTATCACCCGCACGAGCGTTCCAGCGAACAGGTGGCGCGCGGACTGTATGGCGCGCTGATTGTCGACGAGCTGCAGCCGATTGCCGTGGATCGGGATGTATCCTGGGTGCTGTCCGACTGGCGGCTGAACAAGGATGCCACTGCGGTTCAGGATTACGATAACAATCTTATGGACATGACCCACGCCGGGCGTATCGGCAACACCGTCACCATCAACGGAAAGTTCACGCCTATTGGTGGTGAATTCCCGGTGCGCAGCGGCGAACGCATCCGGCTGCGGCTGATCAATGCTGCCAGCGCGCGCATCTTCCAGCTTAAATTCGACGGCCATGCGCAGCAGGTCATTGCGCTGGACGGCCATCCGGTGGCGCCGCATGCAACACCTGAAGGCATCACGCTGGGGCCGGGCATGCGCGCCGATCTGATCATCGACTGCATGCAGAAGCCGGGCGAACGATTTGTAGTGTCCGACG
>JBBKXO010000002.1:0-5895 GCA_037969525.1 Burkholderiales bacterium
TTGTCGGCGAGGGTGCCGTGCTTGGTCTTGCCGATGGCGAGCACCGGGACTTCTTCGCTCTCATCATGGCAACGCGTGCATTGCGCATCACCCTTGAGGACCATGTCTTTGCGCGGGGCTTTTGCGGCGTCTTGTGCTAGCGCAACCTGGGATGCTGTGGCGATGCCAAGGGCGAAGACCATGCTCCCCAGTATGGTGATAACCGCATGCTTGGTTTTCATAGCACTTCCCTCACTGTTGACGATCAGTGGGCGCCGACTATGTGGCACCCCCTTTTACTTCTGCTTCAGCCTGGCTTCTTTCAGCTCCTGCGGACCGGGGCCTTCCGGTTCCGTGTGTGCGATGCCGTAGTGGCACTCAATGCAGGTCTGTCCTTCCTTGTCTGCTTTGGCATGACGGGCCTGCGCCTTTTCGGATTGCTTTTCCGCGTTCATGGATTCGCGTTTGTGGCAGTTGCGGCACTCGAGAGAGTCCGTATCGAGCATGCGCTCCCAGACGCGCTGGGCGAGCATGGCGCGGTGTGATTCGAATTTTTCCTTGGTATCGATGATGCCGCGGAAATGCCCGATCAACTCGAACGTCGCGCGCATTTTGCGCAATATGAGCGGCCCCGGCTCGCGCGGGACATGGCAGTCGGAGCATACGGCGCGCACGCCGCTGCGGTTATTGTCGTGAATGGTGCCCTTGAACTCGGCGTAAACGTTGTCTTTCATTTCGTGGCAGCCGATGCAGAACTGTTCGGTGTTGGTCCACGCCAGTCCTGCAGCGCCCGCAGTCATCAGCAGTCCGGCGGTAACCAGCGCAACCAGCATCACGCCGGCCGTCAGTGTGATCCGGGAACAGGTCTGGCAGCGTTCCTGCAGATTCCGCCACCATTTTTTGATCACACTGTCCCCTTTCAGTCTTTAACGGTTATCGCGACAGGATCCAGCGCATGAGATTGCGAATTTCCTTCTCGTCCTTGGTCTTGGGCGAGTCGTGAGTCTCTTCCTTGCCGTCGACTTTCACCTTGGGATTGGTCGTTGCGTGCTTGTAAAGTTTGTCCTCAGAGTCGGCCTTGCCCTTGTACTTGGCGGCGATTTCCTTGTACGACGGCGCATCCTTCTTTTTGTCGATGGAGTGGCATTTCAGGCAGCCGCTTTTCTTGGCCAGCGCATGCGCGGCATCTTCATCGACATTCGTTGCGGCGCTGGCATTGATGGCCAGCAAAGAGCCGATCAGGAAGGGGATCAAAACTTTGAAATTCATATTGCGGCCCGTTCAGGTTGTTCGTCAGGCTTAATTGGCAATGCACAAAGACACTTTTGTTGATGCAGGATAGCAATTCAGCCCCATCACCTTCTTTGATACAGATCAAATAAGGCTGATTAACGCACCGGATAGCAGGGTTTTTTCATGCGACGGAATTTTCGTCAGCGGATAGTTGATCCTAATCAAAACACTATCGATGTGGCCGTCGACAATGGATGCAATTCGCATATTGAACCGTTAGGAGTAATTCCATGGTCGTCCGCGCAGACACGCTGCTTACTAGCCTAAAGGCACATCCGCTGTTAGCCGGACTGGGGGCCGAGGTGCTGGCGCGTCTGGCAGTCGACGCCACTGCAATCAATATATTGCGTGGCAACATTCTGTTTCGAGAGGGAGATCAGGCGGGAGGCGCCTATATTGTGCTGCGAGGGCAGATCAAGCTCTCGCTCCAGAATGGGCATGGGCGCGAAAAAGTCCTGGATTTGATCGGGCCCGGAGGAAATTTTGGCGAAGCCGCCTTGATCCTTGATAAACCGCAGCTGGTGACGGCAGAGGCAGTTACGGATGTCGAACTGATTTACTTGAACAAGGCCGTAATCCTGCGGGAGATTGCTAATAATGGCGTTTTTGCTGAGCGGCTCGTTGCGTGCCTTGCCCAGCGGATATACAACTACACCGAGAGCATGAGGGGACACATGCTGCTATCGGGGACGCAGCGTGTCATTTGCTATCTCCTGGACATCGTGCCTGACGAACAGTGGCGAGAGAATGTTGCCATTACCTTTCCGGTAAGGAAGGGTGTCATTGCGTCAAAATTGAATCTGACTCATGAGCATTTTTCCCGCATCCTCCACGACCTGACGTCGGCGGAATTGATCGAAGTCGCCGGCCAACGGGTGCGTATTCGGGATGTCAACCAGCTGCGCAATTACCAGGCAGCCTGATGTACGCAGGTCAGCGAACTTCGGTGTCTATCACCACCGTGACGTCGGTGGCGCCTACCAATACCTTTTTGCTGTAACCCTCGAAATCTCCGGCCTGCCGCATCGCGTTCCCGGATTTCGAGATGCGTGCCCCGATGATTACATTGTTGAATCGCGACAGATTCATGCCCGGCGCCATCGCCATCGAGTCATCCAGCGTAAATTTTAGCGGCAGGTCTGCCACGCGTTTGCGGAGTATGGCCAGAGGTGCGGGTGGTCCGTCGACAGCACGGGCAAAAATGAATACGGTATCGTCAGGCGCAGCCCGTGTTTTCAGAGCGTCGGCTATTCGCAGCGAGCCGCTGATCTGCGCTGTAGTTGCCGCATTCTGCTTTGAATTATCCGGTTTTTTAGCGTCTGCTTTGGGACTACCCCCAGCCCGTGCCAGGGCTTCGGCGATGCTGCCTTGTACGTCGCTTGCGATATCGGAGCCGGCCGGGAGTAAGGCAAGCAGTTTTTGCCATTGTGCGGCGGCGGCGGCGTACTGTTTGTTCTCGAATGCCATGGTGCCGGCGAGTGCCAGCGCCTTCGGATTGACGGGATCGATGGCTAGGGCGCGCTGGATCAGCCGCTCGGGCTCCCCGGACAGGCGCCGCCCTTGCGACATGGCCAGCACGTCGGCATAGTCAACCAGCAGTTGCGCGTCCCCTGGCAAGCGCGAGGCGGCCTCGGAATACGCTGCCGCCGCTTCAGTGAATCGCTCGAGTGCGGCATACGAACGTCCCAGCATGATCCAGCCTTCGCTGTCGTCGGGGGAGGCTTTCATCCGCGCAGCCAGCTTTTCGACCATTTGTTCAACCTGCTCGGGCGTGATGTTGTGTGCCGCGTTGGCAGGCTGTTGCGGCGCGATACCCTGCGGCGTGCCCAAGACCAGATACAGTCCGATTGCGGCGAGCGGAATAATGGCGGCCAGTATGGCCGTGGTCCATTTTTCTGTATGCGGCAGTGCAGTGGCACCGGAATTGTATTCGGCCGTGTCTTCCAGCAACCGGCGTTCGAGTTCGCTACGCGCCGCGGCATGCTGTGTGCTGTCTATCGTGCCGGCGGCAAGATCGTCATCAAGTTCGCGCAACTGATCGCGATAGATATTGATGTTGACCCGGTCTATGGAAAGCTCGGATGAGACGTTGGCGTGCTTGCCCTGACGCCGCAACAATGGCAGCAACAGAAAAAACAGAGTCGTTGCTATCAGCGCGAATGCCAGCAGTGCAAAGGTGATCATGGGCGGCCGTTTTCTTTATCGTCTAGCAGCGCGTGCGCACGAGTCTGCTCGGCAGCGCTGAGGGGCGCCATCGCTCCGGCACGGCGGCGCAATACCGTGCGCAAGAACAGCCACAAGCCCAGCATCAGCAACAGTGGCGGTCCGAACCAGAGCAGCATCGTGGTCGCCTTGACCGGCGGCCGATAGAGTACGAAATCACCATAGCGGGCCACCATGTAATCAATGATGTCGCGTTCGCTCATGCCCGCGGCCAGTTTTTCGCGAACCTGATTCTTGAGATCAATGGCAAGTGGTGCGTTCGAGTCGGCGATGGTCTGGTTCTGGCAGACCAGGCAGCGCAGTTCTTCCGCCAGGGCCATTACGCGTTTTTCCAGCGCGACATTGGTGGCCGTCGGTTGCGCTTCGCTGGCCATCCCCGGCATCGCGACCGCAACCAGCAGTGACACCATGATCAGTTTATTTTTCACGATTAAGCTCGCTGACCATGGGGAGAATCTTGTTCTTGACGATATCCGGCGTCACGATGCCGATGCGCTTGTAGCGGATCACGCCCTGCTTGTCGATCACGTAAGTTTCCGGCACTCCGTAAACACCGTAGTCTATGCCGACCTTGCCTTTCTCGTCGTATGCCGAGAGCTGGTAAGGATCGCCGAAACGCGCCAGCCAGGCGATGCCGTCCTCGCGTTTGTCCTTGTAATTGAGTCCGACGATCGGCAGCGCGCCTGATTTGGCAAGCGCTACCAGTACCGGATGCTCTTCGCGGCAGGCTGCGCACCATGAAGCCCAGACATTGAGCATCCATACTTTGCCGCGCATGTCCTTCTCGCTGAAGTTTTCGCCGGTGCGGTGCAGTTGCGGTAGTTCGAAGTGCGGTGCTGATTTGCCGACCAGTGGGGAGGGGACTTCGCGCGGGTTCAGTCCGAGGCCGACGCCGAGCAGGATTGCCAGCGCAAGGAAGGCGCCCAGCGGCAACGCGAAACGTGCGCCTGCCCAGCGCGATGCCTGTTGTGGTGTCTCGTCAGGCATCATTTCTGCCCACTGCGCGATAGCGCCGGTCGCTGGCGGCAAGCAGTCCGCCGAGCGCCATGATGAGGCAGCCGATCCAGATCCAGTTAATGAACGGCTTGTACCAGATGCGCACGATCCACGTGCCGGGCGAGAGTTCTTCGCCCATGGCCACATAGAGGTCCCGGGTGATGCCGCGGTTGATGGCCGCTTCGGTCATCGGCATGTTTTGCACGGTGTATAGGCGTTTTTCCGGATGCAGGGTTGCCACGACCTGGTCGTCGCGGCGAACTTCTATCGTACCCCGCGACGCCACATAGTTCGGGCCCCGGATATCCTGCGTGCCGCCGAACCGGAATTGATGGCCGGCGAGCGTCGTGGTGTCATTGGGTGACATTTTGACGTCGGTCTCACTCTGAAAACCGTTGACCAGGGTGACGCCGATAATGAACACCGCGATGCCCATGTGCGCCACCTGCATGCCGTAAAAGCTGTTTGTCGGCTTGCGCAGTCGTTGCACTAATCCCGTTCCGCTATTGTCATTTTTCAGGCGTTGCCACAGCCCGAATACGCTGGTGGAGATGATCCATGCCGCGAGCAGCAGGCCGAAACTGGTCAGCCACGACCAGCGTCCCATCATAAAAGGTATGGCTACTGCTGCGAGTACGCTGGTTCCGGCAGCCCAGCGCAGGCGGATGGCCAGTTCAGGCAGGGAGGCGGATTTCCAGCGCAGCAGCGGGCCTATGCCCATCAGGAACAGCGCCGGCGCCATCAATGGCACAAACACGGTTTCAAAATACGGCGGACCGACTGAAATTTTTCCGAGTCCCAGCGCGTCGAGTGCCAGTGGGTACAAAGTGCCCAGCATCACCGCACCGCAGGCCGCGGCCAGCAGCACGTTATTGGTCAGCAGCGCTGTTTCCCGGGAAACCAGATCGAAACTGCCGCCCAGTCCGATGCGCGGGGCACGCCATGCAAACAGGGCGAGTGAAGTCCCGATTACCAGTACCAGGAAGGCGAGTATGAATACGCCGCGCTTGGGATCCGTGGCAAAGGCGTGCACTGAAGTCAGCACGCCGGAGCGGACCAGGAACGTGCCGAGCAGGCTCAGGGAAAAGGTGGTTATGGCGAGCAGTACGGTCCAACTGCGGAAGGCGCCGCGCTTCTCGGTGATCGCCAGGGAGTGGATCAGTGCGGTGCCGACGAGCCAGGGCATGAAGGAAGCGTTCTCGACCGGATCCCAGAACCACCAGCCGCCCCAGCCCAGTTCATAGTAGGCCCAGAAACTGCCGAGCGCGATGCCCAGTGTCAGGAACAACCAGGCGACCGTGGCCCACGGGCGCGACCAGCGTGCCCACGCGGCATCCAGCCGGCCGGAGAGCAGTGCGGCGACGGCGAATGCAAACACCACTGAAAACCCGACGTAGCCCATGT
>JBBKXO010000003.1:0-8632 GCA_037969525.1 Burkholderiales bacterium
CCGTCACTGGGGCGCCATTGAACATCACCCCTTGCTGCATTTTGAAGCCTGCTACTATCAGAGCATCGAATATGCAATTGCCCGCGGCCTGCAGGTATTCGAGGGTGGCGCACAGGGCGGGCACAAGATGGCGCGCGGTCTGATGCCGGTGACCACACACTCGGCACACTGGCTGGCGCATCCGGAGTTTTCATCGGCAATCGAAAATTTTCTCGACCGGGAAACTGCGCTGATCGAGCAGCACAGCCAGGAATTGGCCGCGCACACGCCATTCAAGTCCGGTAAAGTCTGAACAGCAGGCGCTTCCGAATCATGACCTGTCAAACCAGCTTCCCGTATAGTTACGCACCCTGAACCCGGACGCACAAATGAAGTTTTGCAGCAATTGCGGCAGCAGCGTCGCCTTCAAAATCCCCCCCGGCGACAACCTCCCGCGCCACGTCTGCGATGCGTGCAGCACGATTCATTATCTGAATCCGAAAATGATCGTCGGCTGCATTGCGGAGTGGGATCAGCGCATCCTGCTGTGTCGCCGCGCAATCGAACCCCGCCATGGCCTGTGGACCGTACCCGCCGGGTTCATGGAAAACGGCGAAACCACCGCACAGGGCGCGGCACGCGAAACGCTGGAGGAAGCCAATGCCCGTGTTGAAATTGGTCCGCTGTATGCGATGTACAACATTCCGCACATCAACCAGGTTTACATCCTGTTCCGCGCCCGCCTGCTCGACCTCGATTTCAGTGCCGGCGCCGAGACCCTGGAAGTACGGCTGTGCGCTGAACACGAAATCCCATGGGAGCAACTCGCTTTTGCCACAGTGCGCAACACACTGAGACATTACTACGCTGACCGCAAAGACGGTGAATACCAATTTCACCTGGGCACCATCGAGCCGGCCGCCCGCAGCACCTGAAGCCCTGATAGCGCTACGCATCAGTATCCCTGCTCATACCAGCGGTGGCCGCGCCAGCGGCGGGAAATATGCGCAGGCCAAAGTGTTCTAGAATCGGAGCTGTAGAACACCACCGTATCCGGAGATCCCGATGAGCACCGCGCATTCAGAAACTAAAGCCACCTTTCAGTGGGAAGATCCCCTGCTGCTTGATGATCTGCTCAGCGATGAAGAACGCATGGTGCGCGATACGGCACGCGCCTATTGCCAGGACAAGCTGATGCCGCGAATCGTCGAAGCCAACCGGCACGAGATTTTCCATCGCGAAATCATGAATGAGATGGGCGAACTCGGTTTCCTCGGGTCCACCATCGAAGGTTACGGTTGCGCCGGCGTCAATCATGTCTGCTATGGCCTGATTGCGCGCGAAGTCGAACGCGTGGACAGCGGTTATCGTTCTGCACTGTCCGTGCAGTCCAGCCTGGTCATGTATCCGATTTACGCCTTCGGCAGCGAAGCGCAGAAACAGAAATACCTGCCAAAAATGGCAACCGGTGAATGGATCGGCTGTTTCGGCCTGACGGAACCCAACGCCGGCTCCGACCCGGCCGGCATGGTCACCCGTGGACGCAAGGCCGACGGCGGCTATCTGGTGAGTGGCGCAAAAATGTGGATTACCAATGCTCCGCTTGCCGACGTGCTGCTGGTGTGGGCCAAGGACGACGGCGGCGTAATCCGCGGCTTCATACTGGAGAAAGGCATGAAAGGCCTGTCTGCACCGAAAATCGAGGGCAAATTCAGCCTGCGTTCCTCGGTTACCGGCGAGATCGTCATGGACAACGTGTTCGTGCCGGAAGAAAACGTGCTGCCCGATGTATCCGGCCTGAAGGGGCCGTTCTCCTGCCTGAACAAGGCGCGCTACGGCATCGCCTGGGGCGCGCTGGGTGCCGCAGAATTCTGCTGGCATGCCGCACGCAATTACACGCTGGATCGCAAGCAGTTCGGCCGCCCGCTGGCCGCCAACCAGCTGGTACAACTGAAGCTGGTCAACATGCAAACTGAAATCACCCTGGGACTGCACGCGGTGCTGCGGCTGGGCCGGCTGATCGATGAAGACCGCGTCGCCCCGGAAATGATTTCGCTGTTAAAGCGCAATTCCTGCGGCAAGTCACTCGATATCGCCCGGGTGGCCCGGGACATGCACGGCGGCAATGGCATCGCTGATGAATTCCATGTGATTCGTCACGTCATGAACCTGGAAGCCGTCAACACCTATGAAGGGACTCACGACATCCACGCGCTGATCCTGGGTCGTGCGCAGACCGGAATCCCTGCTTTCTAATGACCCATACTCCTCAGGTACGCACCGCATGATCAACATCAAACCCACGGGCGCTGCGCTTGGCGCCGAAATCATCGGTGCAGACCTGTCGCAGCCGATGGATGACGCAATATTCCGCGCCATAGAAGCCGCGCTGCATAAACACGAAGTCATATTCTTTCGCGACCAGAAAATCACCCCGGAACAGCACATTGCAATCAGTAAGCGCTTCGGCGAACTCGAAAAACACGTACGGGTCGATTGCTGCAAACCGGGCTACCCCGAAATTTTCGTCGTCTCCAACGTCATTGAAAACGGCAAGCCCATAGGCACGCAGGATGCCGGACTGTTCTGGCACTCCGATCTGGCCTACATGGCAGAACCCAGCCGGGGTTCGCTGTTCTATGCCCATGAAGTGCCGCATGACGATGCCGGAAAACCGCTGGGCGACACGATGTTTGCAAGCACCACTGCGGCCTGGAGCGCGCTGCCCGCCGATATCAAACAGGCGATATCCGGCCGCCGCGCAATCACGTCGTATGCCAAGGGTTATTACCGGGACAGGAAAAGCGGTGCCCGTCCGCCGCTGACGGAAGCACAGAAAGCGCGCACGCCGGATGTCGAGCATCCGCTCATGCGCACGCATCCGTACACCGGAATACCCTGCCTGTTTGTGAATGAAGGGTATACCGCGAGCATCGCCGGACTCGCGCCGGAGGAGTCGGAGCGCCTGCTCAACCTGCTGTTCGAACACCTGTCGCGGCCCGAATTGATCTACCGCCACCAGTGGCGCGCCGGTGATTTCCTGATCTGGGACAACTGCTCCACCCAGCACCGCGCAGTGTTCGATTACGCGCTGCCGCGCCGCCGCCGCATGGAACGCACCACGCTATGCGGCACCGCCCCGTTCTGATCATTACGCCGATAGCGGCCTAACCGCCCAGGAACAGCCGGCCCACCTCTGGATTTTCCAGCAGTTCATCACCCGATGCCGCCAGTGCAATCTCCCCGGAGACCAGCACATAACCGATGTCGGCAAACTCCAGACCCCGCTTGGCATTCTGTTCGACCATGATGATGGTCTTGCCCTCGGTTTTCTGCAGATCCGTCAATATGTCGAACACCAGATCGATAAACCGGGGTTCAAGCCCAATCGAAGGTTCGTCGACCAGCAGCACCTCCGGCTCCATCACCAGTGCGCGGGAGATTTCCAACAAGCGACGCTCACCGCCCGATAGCACCTTGGCGGCATGCTTACGCCGTGCGGCCAGCCGGTCGTATTTTGCAAACACCCGCTCCGCCCTAGCCTTGGCTTCGACGGGGTCATTGAGCAGGTAGCCACCCATCCACAGATTTTCCTCAACCGTCATGTCCGGAAACACAGACTTGTCCTGCAGGATATAGGCGATCTTCGCCTGCCTGAGCGTCTGGTTGGCGCCGAGCTTGGTAATGTCGTTTTTCTTGTCGCCTTCACCGATGCTGATGCGTCCGTTGAAAATGTTGGTGAAGCCGTAGATCGAATGCAGCACGGTGGATTTACCCGCCCCGTTGGGGCCGATCAGGCACAGCGACTGCCCCCGTCCGACCTGCAGGTTGAAGTCATGCAGCACTTCCATCTGGCCGTAACCCGCATTGAGCCCTTCGATCTCCACAAATGGCTTGTTTCCGGCCAGTTTTGCAATCTGCTCGCGCGTGACACCCGAACCCAGCTTTGAAGCCTCGCGATTGACCTCTTCCACCGACATCACGACATCGACGCTGCCCTGGTGATACCCCGTGGATAGTTTTTTATCGGCCATCAGTGCGCCCCCAGGTAAGCATTGATCACGCGCTTGTCATTCTGGATCATCTCCGGAGACCCCTCCGCCAGCATTTCACCATGCGCCAAACAGTAGATGTGCTCAGCCATGTTCATGATCACGCGCATGTTGTGTTCGATGATGAACATGGTGATGCCCAATTCCTTGTTCGCGCGCTGCAGCCGGTCGATCAGTCCGTTGATCAGCGTCGGGTTGATGCCGGCGGTTGGTTCGTCAAGCAGCAGCACTTTGGGCTCGTTCATCAGCGCCATGGCGAACTCCAGCAGTTTCTGCTGGCCGAAAGACAGCGTGCCCGCCACCAGATTGCGTTTGGCATACAGGCCGACGAACTCCAGCAGGTGCTCGGCCCTTTCCACGATGGGCGGTGAATACGCCGCGAACATGTCGCCCCATGTGGCATTGCGGTGCGCAATGGAGATACGCATGTTCTGCAGACAGTTCATCTTGCCGTAGATGCGGGTCTGCTGAAACGTGCGCACCAGTCCGAGGCGGGCTATTTTAGGCACTGTGAAATCTGAAATTTCCTTGCCCTGAAACCTGATGGAGCCGCTATCGATCGGGTGATAGCCGACGATCGAATTGAACAGCGTCGTCTTGCCTGAACCATTAGGGCCGATCAGACCGGTAATGCGGCCTTCGGGCACCGTCAGCGATACATCCCGATTTGCAACCACGCCACCAAAAGACTTGCTGACATTTTTAACTTCAATCACTGTCGTGCTCATTGGCCGCCCTCCCGTTTAGAGGTCGTATCCGCGGTATCGACCACCAACCCGAAGCGCTCAGGCCACTTCTCCTGCACCCAACCCATGATTCCCTGCTGAAAATAAACCACATTGACGATGATCAGCAGACCAAGTGCTATCCACTGCCATCCCAGCAGATAGGTCCACGTCACTTCCTTCACTACGTGAAACAGTGTGGCGCCAATGATCGGGCCCCACAGCGTCCCCTTGCCACCGAGCAATGTCATCGCCACCATGAAAATGCCGAATGTGAGTGTCGGATACGCCACTTCCAGAGGCTCAATGAAACCGGTCATATTGCCGAACAGTCCGCCGACGATGCCGAGAAAAAACGCTGAGATCGACCATGCCAGCATCTTGTAGCGGGTGGTATGCAGACCCATGGCCTCGGCCTTGTCCTCATCATCGCGTATTGCGTTTAGCGCCAGACCGAAACGTGTGCCGTACAACCAGCGCAGAAAAAAGTAACACGCGATCGCAGTCACCATGCACAGACTGTAAAAGAACAGTGAACGCACTCCGGGTTCACCCGGAAACACCGGCATTGAGAGACCACCACCACCGCCGACATAGTCCCAGCCGCCGGTGAGTTCGGCGGCAGCCAGCGCGGCACCGAGGGTGCCGATGGCGAAGTACGGCCCGCGCAGACCCAGCAGCACCCAGCTCAAAGCCGCCGCGATTGCGAAAGCAGCAACGGCTGCGAACACCAGGCCCAACGCAATCCCCACGTAATACTGCTGGTCGGTGAAATTGACCTTGATTGCCCCAAACGCGGCAGTATATTCAGCAACATCGTAGAACATGCCAATCTGCACGATGGCGCAGGCATACATGCCCACACCAAAAAACAGGATGTTGCCCAGCGAGTTGTAGCCCATCTGCCCGCCCAGGGTGTCCCAGGTGAGCGCAAACAGAATCATGATCCACAGCAATGCGAACTGAAACACCAGCCCGGGAAACAGCAGGGGCGCAGCGATGCCCGCGGCAAGGATCGTAACGTGCAATATGAGTGAGTTTCTGGTCATTCGAGCACCTGACGGTGGCGTT
This sequence comes from Burkholderiales bacterium, assembly GCA_037969525.1. Classification (GTDB taxonomy): domain Bacteria; phylum Pseudomonadota; class Gammaproteobacteria; order Burkholderiales; family SG8-41. Next base: position 5,828 of record JBBKXO010000003.1, read on the forward strand.
GCAGCAGGAGTCTGCGCCAGATTAGAACAATGAGCAGCAGACAGACCACGGTCGCCTGTTGAAATTGTGCACCAAGAATGAAGCCGCTGAACTGCTCAATACTGCCCAGGCCCAGGGCCATGATGATTACACCCGGCAGATTGCCCAGCCCCGCTGCAGTCACGATCACGAAAGCCCGCACCGAGTACGCAATCCCGTAAAACGGCTGCAGCACCCAGATCATCGAGATCAGCACGCCGGCGACACCGCAGATCGCAGAATTCAGTGAAAAGGTAAACGCATAGACCTTCTCGGTATCCACGCCCATCACCCGCGCTGCGCGCGCATCCTGGGCCGTGGCACGAATGGCCTGCCCCATGCGACTGCGCTTCATGAACAGAACCAGTGCCAGCGCCAGCATCCCGCACAGAACAAAGGAAATCATGCGGATATCGGTTACCGTCACCATGCCGTCGAAAAATGCGCGCGTCTCGAATCCGGAATCGGCAGTGAGCACTTCCGGCCCGAAAATCAGATTCATGCCCTGCTGCATCACGATCGCGAGCCCGAATGTCGCGAGCAAAGAGGTGAACAGCTCACGCTGAATCACCCGTCTGATCACCAGCTTGTAGACAATCCAGCCATACAGGAACATCAATGCGGCGACCGGAACCAGGGTAAGAATAGGATGCAGGCCATAGCTGGTCAGCGTATAGCCGAGGTAGCCGCCCAGCATGACGAAGTCGCCCTGTGCGAGATTCTTGACGTTGGTCACACCCCAGACCAGGGCCAGCCCGTAGGCGGCCAGCGCGAATACTGCGCCGATCAGTATTCCATTCAGAAGCAGCTGCACGATGAACACCGGTGCCGCTGTGAGAATTTCGATGTTATTCCACATAAGGGGTCACAGTAAGCCACCTGCGGGCCCCGAAGGGCCCGCCTGTGTCTACACCTCCTCCAATATTATTGTTTTACAGCTTGATCTTGCTGCTGGTAACTTATTTGCTAGCCTATTTCATGCTGCCACCGCCCGCATGCCGCGGATAATCCAGCTTGTGTGATGCGAACTTGGACGGCGCAACCACGTTGTAATTTCCACCCTGAATCTGGCGCAGCACCATGGGCTTGGCAATGTTATTGCCCGCCTTGCTGAACTTGATATGACCGTAAAACGTTTCCATCTCGGTAGCAGCGATTGCGTCACGCAACTTCTCGGTGTCAAAGCTCTGAGCGCGCTTGAACGCATCCGCCCACACCAGCACCGCCGCAGAAGCCTGAGCGGACTGATACGGTACCGTCTTGTAGTCTGAATATGTCTTTAAAAACAACGTGTTATATTCTGCCGCCGTACCCATCACCGGATCCTTGTAGCTCAGCGTCTCCGCCCATTGGGTGGGACACAGGATGCCTTCCGCACCTTTGCCGAACTTGCCGACCAGATCAGCAGACTCGCAATGGGTGAATGCCACCAGCGGCACATTGATGTTCATCTCGTTCAGCTGGCGTGATGCGGTGGTGGCCCCTTTGGTATGACCGGAAACCACGAGCAGATCGGGCTTGAGCGCCTTGACTTTGGTCATGGTGGCCGTCATGTCGCTCAAATCGCGGGGCAGTTTGTCATCAATGACTGCCTTCATGCCGAACTTCTTCATGTCGTCCAGCACACCGGCACGCACATCGAGCGAAAACGGATCATTCTCGAACGCCATCGCCACCTTGACGTCACTGGCTTTCTTGCCGTTCTTCTCCGCCACTTCAGCGGCAAGCGCTACCGCACTGGCGAGATATTGCTCCGAAGTCGACAGCACTGCGAACATATAGCGATAACCCTGGGTAAAGAGCGAGCGCGATGCACCTTCGGCCTCGATCATCGGAATCTTGTGCTTTTCGATGACCGGTGCGGCTGCTTTCGTGGTGCCAGAGCTGTACGGTCCGAGCACATACTTGACCCCGTCCTGCTTGATCAGACGCTCGAGCAGCTGCGCCGTACGCGCGGGTGTCGACTCGTCGTCATAATATTTGACTGACAGCTTGTAGGTTTTGCCGCCAACCTTGACGCCACCCTGCTCATTGATTTTCTTGACTGCAAGGTTATAGCCATCGCTGGCATTCTTGCCTTCCTGCGAATATTTGCCGGTCAGTGAAATCGCGGAACCGAGGATGATCGTGTCACCCTCCACTTTTGCATGTGCGGGTAGTGTCGCGAGCCCGCCCAGCCCGACAAAGGCGCTGATTGCCAAAGCCTGCGCAATGGCAGTACGACGAAAAAGCTTATTCATGGTGAGCCTCCTCCTGTTATAGAATTTTAGTAACGCTTTCGGGGTGGCATCAGCAAGCAGCACTGATTACGCCCTAATACTTCAAACGTTCTGTTACTGCCGCTGAGCACGAACATGCCGGACAACCGTCCAGTGACCACTTATATAACCAGAATCACCAGATATCGCACAGTCGCGCTGTATTTTAACGTTGTAACTACAATACGGACTCGCTGCAGCGTGAAAAGTTTCACAACCATTCATTAAGCAATTGTTTATAAACGTTTTAATTTTTTATATTCGCACATGATCTCGAAACACTCTCCACGGCATACAACCGCTCTCCCTATGCATGCCTGGTTCCGCTACACGGCGATGCTGGCGCTGATTGTTTGCATCCCGTACGCGCGTGCTGAGCCCATCCCCACCGGCAGCAGTCAGCGCAACATCGACATCGTCTGCGAGTTTGTCGGGTAGGCCGCCGAAACCGTAAGGGAAGCGCTCTTCCCGCGATGGCCACAGATAGGTCGAGGGATTGGCAATGATGATGCGTTGCGCAGTGTTCGGC
>JBBKXO010000004.1:0-12162 GCA_037969525.1 Burkholderiales bacterium
CTTTTATGCTGGCCCTGGACTGCATCGGCTGGTGGCGCCGGTCACGTCTGGTCTGGGCGGGAGCGCTAAACTGCCCGCACGAGCTTGAGGCACTGGCGGCTGCGCTGGCAGTAGGGCTGCAGGCGAGTGGTTTCCGTACCGAGCGGCGGCGTTTCCGGCCACATGTGACCTTGTTGCGTGACGCAGAGCGTAAACCGCTACAGACAGCCTGCGGGCCGGTGCACTGGAGCGCCAGGCAGTTCGTGCTGGCATGTTCACAGCCTGCAGAGCGTGGCGTCGAATACCGGATTGTAGGTAAATGGCCGCTGGAGAACACTCCTGCTGCCCTATAATCTTTTTCCTGCTGACATCTTGCCGAGGGTGCTATGAGCGGAGCTGAATGGATTTCAGTATTTGCCCGTACCGAGTCTGACCGCACCGCGCCTGATGCGCTGGTGCTGCCGCACTGGCATGAGGAACAATGGCTGAAACTCCTGTCGCATGCCACCGTCCGGCCATATCGGTCCAGCGAGGTGGTCATCCATCGTGCCGCCACTGATCGCACACTTTACCTGGTCGCTGCCGGCTCCCTGGAAGTCGGAGTGACGCAAGTAGACGGGGTGAGCATGACATCGCTGGCGCGCATCAATGCCGGCAGCGTACTCGGCGAGCAGTCCTTTTTTGACAACCATCCGCGATCGGCAACTGTGTGGGCGGTGACGAACGGCACGCTGTTGCTGCTGCCGTTTGACGCCTACACGCGGTTCGGCAAAACAGAACCTGCCCTGGCGCGTGATTTCCTGTTTGCCCTGGCGCGCGTGCTGTCGATCAGGCTGCGCAATACTTCGTTCAGGATGCGCCGCTAAGGCAATTCAACGCGGGCGCGCAACCCGCCGCCTTCGCGCGGCATCAGCCGGACGGTACCGCCGTGCAGCCGTGCGATGCGATCGACGATGGCCAGCCCCAGTCCGGTACCGCTGGTGGAGCGCGCGCGGTCCATGCGCGTGAACGGTTGCAGCATGTGTGCAGCTTCGGCGTCAGGAATACCCGGGCCGCGATCGAGCACTTCCATGCAGGTGAGGGGGCCGTCGCGGGAAGTCACGATTTCAACCTTGCCGCTGCCGTGGCGCAAAGCGTTGTCGATGAGGTTGGCGAGCAGGCGCTGCTTGGCCTGCTTGCGCAGCGGCTGCGGCGGAAGCGCCGTCGCATGCAGAACAACGTCCTTGCCGATGCGCGTGTAGCGTTCGACCACGGCCTGGGCCAGTGCATTCAGATCGGTATCCGTGTCGATGATTTCGGCGTCGATCGGGCGCGCAAAATCAAGGAACTGGCTGATTGCGCCGTCGATGTCCTCGATGTCCTGCACCACGCCTGATTTGAGATCGGTGGTGCCGCGATCGTCGAGCATTTCCAGTGCCAGGCGGATGCGTGACAGGGGGGTGCGCAGGTCGTGCGATACGCCGGCCAGCAGCAGTGCGCGCTCCTCATCCTGACGCTGGATGTCGGCCGCCATCTGATTGAAGGCGCGTGCCAGGGTGAGGATCTCCGTCGGGCCGGCCTCAGTGATGCGTGAGGGGGTGGCGCCGCGTCCCAGTTCTTCCGCGGCCCAGGTCAATTCGCGCAGGGGGCGGTTGATGCGTGCGACGACGAGGAAGGCGCCGATGACGGCGAGGGCCAGCACCAACAGTCCCCAGCCGATCCAGCGCAGCGGCTCGTTGCGTTCGATGCGCGAACGCGGCACCGATACCCAGAATTCTTCGTTGTCGATACGGAAGCTGACCCATACGCCGCCGACACCTTCGCGTTCGAGAGCGAGCCGTGTCTGTGGGCCGAGTCGCTCCCGCAGCTGGGTCTGCATGATGCGCAGGAACGGTCGGTCGGGCAACGCCGGCACCGCTTCAGCGAGATTGCCGGCGTAAACCTGTATGCCTTCGCGCTGTGCCAGTTCATCGAGCAGCGAAAAGCGGCGCGTGGGTTCGGCGGTGATCAGTGCTGCGCGCGTGAGATTGACCACGCTGACCAGTTGCTGGGCGACCTGCAGGGCACGCGGCTCGATTTCTGAGGCGCGGAAGATCTGCAGCCAGGCCAGATGCGCGACGACCAGCAGTGCGGCGATCAGCAGTACGCTGCGCCATAACAGCGTGCGTGGCCACCATCTCATGCGGCGCAGGACGTGTGGCGCGTTAAGGGTGCAGGGGAGAGTATGCGGGGGGCGGGGAGCATGGCCTGATCACTCGCTTTTCCCATCGGGTATGAACACGTAGCCGAATCCCCAGACGGTCTGGATGTAAGCCGGCTTGGCGGAATCCGGCTCGATGATCTTGCGCAGTCGCGACACCTGCACGTCGATGGAACGGTCAAAGGCGCCGAATTCGCGGCCGCGCGCCATTTCCATCAACTTGTCGCGGGACATCGGCGTGCGCGGGTGCTCGACCAGTACCTTGAGCAATGCAAATTCACCGGTGGTCAGCGTGACTTCGGTACCCGCCTTGGTCAGGGTGCGGGAGCCGAGATTGAGCCGGAATTCGCCGAACTCGATGATTTCCGTGGCGGCGCCCGGCGCGCCCGGGGGTGCTGCCGGCGGCTGCCGGCGCAGCACCGCCTGGATGCGGGCGACCAGTTCGCGCGGATTGAAGGGCTTGGGCATGTAATCGTCGGCACCGATTTCGAGGCCTACGATACGGTCGACATCATCGCCTTTGGCGGTCAGCATGATGATAGGCATCATTTCACCGCCGCCGCGCAGCCGCCGGCAGATGGACAGGCCATCTTCGCCGGGCAGCATCAGGTCAAGGATCATCAGGTCGTAGCGTTCGCGGGCAAGCTGGCGGTTCATTTCCACCGCGTCGGACACTACGCGCACCGCGTAGCCCTGTTCGGCGAGGTAGCGGTTGAGCAGTTCGCGCAGTCGTGCGTCGTCGTCGACCACCAGAATCCGGGTTTTTGTCTGTGCCATGGCGCCATCGTACCCAGTTCGGGCTCCGGAAGCCACGGTATTGAAACAATCGCTTACAAATTGCCGGATACGCCAGTAAGCGGGGGCGCGTAGCATGGCAGCATGTTTCGGGCGGTTGCGGCAGAGTTTGTGCAACAGTTGCTTACATCTTGGCGGTGGCCTGAAACAGTCTGTTTACAAGATACGCAGAAGATGGGTTCAACGCTCCAGTGGGGCGTGGGCTGGAAATCAATCTCCGGCATAACCCGACAGTGTGGAGGCATTATGAACAAGGCTACTTACAGTGCACTTGCAGTTCTGATGGCGGCCGGGATGTCCGTTGCGGCCGATGCGCAGGCGCGTGAGCATGGCGCCACGCAGCCACGCGAACGTGCCGCAACCCAGGCCCGTGAGCCGCGAGTCGCGCAGAACCGTGACCGCAGCATCGACCAACGCCAGTTTCAACAACGCGAAAGAGTTGCCGCCGGGGTTCGATCCGGCACCGTGAATCCATCAGAATCGCGCCAGTTGCATCGTGAAGCGCGTGGTATTGAACGCCGCGAACAGGCCGCCAGGTCTGATGGCCACTTCTCGCGCAGCGAGCGACGCCAGGTGCAGCACGACCTCAACCGCCATGGCCGCAATATCCATCAGGCGCGCACCGATCAACACGGTCGCGGCTGGCATGGTGGCCGTGACTGGGGCCATCAGCGCGGTCTGGGGCAGGGGCACAATGCACAAGGCGCCAGAGGCATTGATCGTCAGCAGCACCGGCAGCAGGCGCAGATCCGCCAGGGTGTCCGTAATGGCAGCCTGACGCCGCACGAAGCGCGGCGGCTCCAGGGTGAGCAGCGCCATATTGCAGGCCTGGAGCGCAGCTATCGCGCGGATGGTGTGCTGACCCGTGCGGAACGCCGCGACCTGCAGGGTGAACTGCGGGATGCCAATCGTCACATATACAATCAGAGCCACGACGACGACCGGCGTTTCCGGCGGTAAGCATCAACTGGAGCATGGCGCATGAAATACTGGCTGGCAGTTCTTCTGGCATGGATGGCTCTGCAGGCAGGGCCGGTGATGGCGGGGCCGTGGCGCGAACTACGCGCGGCACAGGGCCAACCGGACCGCGTGGATCGCCCCCAGCGCCAGAGGGATGCCAGCCGGCCGGAGCGCTTCGAACGGCGCGATGAGCGACGCGAGCGCCCGCAGCGACTGTCAGACGAAGAGCGCCGTGAACTGCACCGCGATCTGGACAAGGCGCGACGCGAAATCTACAAACCGCGCCGCGAACGTTAATCCGAATATTTGCTGGAAGGAATCAGGCATGAAGATCAATAAATTGTTGCTGGTTGCGGCAATGCTGGCGATGCCGGTTTTTGCCGCCGAGGGTGTACCGGGTGCGACTGAGGGTGCCAAGCCACCGTACGGTCAGCATGGCGCGATGCGCGAAGCATGCAGGGCTGATCCGCAGAAATGCAGGGCTGAGGCGCAGGCGCGACACGAGGCGTGCAGTGCTGATCCGGGAAAATGCCGCCAGGAGCGCATGGCCCGGCGCGAGAAGATGTGTGCGGACAATCCGGAGAAGTGCAGGGAAATAAAGGCGCGCATGGAGCAGCGGCGCGCGCAGTGTCAGGCTGATCCGGAAAAATGCAGAAAGGAACACCAGGAACGCGCTGATGCGCGTTTCAAAAAATCGGATGCTGACGGCAACGGCAAGCTGTCCCGCGCCGAGGCGGAAAAAGGCATGCCACGGCTGGCGCGACACTTCGACGCCATCGATGCCAACAAGGACGGCCAGTTGACGCGTGATGAACTGGATGCTGCGCGCAAGGCGTGGCACGGCGCAAAGTCGCAGCGCAAAGTCTGACCAGGTGAGGGCGGGGCGGCCTGCAAAGGGCTGCCCCGTTTTTTTGCTGCGCGACGGTGTAACGATTGCGGTGCGCTGAATAATTATCTAAGTTATTGATTTAATTAATATTTTAGTTAATTAATGGATGGTCCGCAGGTGCATGCGTAGACGCTACCTTTCATGCTCTCAGATCAGGTTGCAAATGGTGACCACACTGCGGCCTGCGAATGCGACGTAAATAATTGATTTAATTGATTTATTTAAATAATTCCCGCTGAGCCACCTGTCAGCCTCGCTTTTCCCCTGAGTCGAACGCTAGAATGACACCCGCAAGTAACCCGGCATCCCCGCGGTAACCGGAAAATCCGCGGCGCGCCAAGTACTTACAACAAGACTAAAGGGGATCAGGCACCATGCTGGCAACACGCATCAGACAAAAAGACAGTTTGTTTTATTTTGCGAGTTATCCGGCGAAGGAGGTGCTGGAGCGGGTGCGATTTATCAGCCGCTTTTATGGCGATGGAGAGGAGATCGCACCGCAGAGTCTGCCGCAGCATGACGAAATCGCCCAGTTCATATCGCGCGTTGAGCATACTGATGAGGCGTTTCAGCGTCAGATGTCGAAGTCCAAAGTCCGGCAGTTGCGCAATTTCTACGAAATGGCGGTCAGTCAGCCGCCGATCCCGGGCACCGTGCTGCTGTTTACTTCCGACGAACTGCGTTTCACTGCGCTGTCCGGTCAGGAGTCCGTAGGCAATCTCGCGGAACCCGCGTCCAAGTACCTGATCATCGACGGCCAGCACCGGCTTGCCGCGCTGAAATTTTATCTCCATGAACATCCCGCCGAGGCATCATCGATCAACGTGCCCTGCGTTATTTTTGACGGGCGCAGCGAGGACTTTGCTGCTGAAATGTTCGTGATCATCAATTCGACGCCGACGCGCATCAACAAAAGCCATCTGGTGGATTTGTACGAGCGCGTGTCCTGGGCTGATCCGGACAAGCGCTTTGCGGCGCGACTGGTGGAAGATTTATATACCGAGGGTGACAGTCCCCTGCGTTACCGCATCAATCGTCTCGGCGGACGCAGTCAGAAGGACAAATGGATACTGCAGGCTGAATTGTTCAATGAATTGCATCGCTGGGTTAGCAGCGACTGGCGAAAAATCAGCCGTACCAGCAACCTGTACCGCGAAAGTGAGCACTATTACGAAATCATCCGCGATTTTCTGAAGGCCGCGCAGAAAGTCTGGGGCGATGCGTGGGGTCATGATAGCTATCAGATCACCAAGCCTGTTGCTCTGAAGGCGATGATCCGGGTGTGTGCCGACCTTGTGCGGGCTGATGCTGAACCGGCGCTGGGCCGTATCAAGCGCTGGGAGGAGCGGTTGGCACCGTGGGCTGAGCAGCGTGCCCAGTTCAAGGGCGACGGCTTTTACGAACGTTTTCCGGCGAAAGGGCAGACCGAGCGGGTTGCCCGCATCCACCGCGACCTCGCACGGTGGGCTGGTATCGAGGTCAAGTCCAAGGCGCGCGCAAAAAAGGCCTGAGCGCGCGCCGCATGCAGCGGGCAGCCCTTATCTGGCCGCCTGCACCATGATTTCCACCAGCGTGTCGGGTGTGCCCAACCGCGCTTCGACGCAGGCGCGAGCCGGCAGATTCTGTTGATCCGCCCATGCAGCCCAGGCTTCATCCATCTGCGGCTTCGCGCGCATGTCGCTGACCCAGATCACCGCGGAGAGCAGTTGTGATTTGTCGGTGCCCGCAGCCTTCAGCAACGCGTCAATCTTGCCGAGAATTTCAGCGGTCTGCTCGCGCATGCCCTTGCTGCGGTCATCGGCGGTGATACCGGCGAGATAGGCGATATTACCGTGGGTCACGGCGCGGGAGAGGCGCTTGTCGCTTTGCAATCGTTTGATGTCGCTCATCGTTTAATCCTTCGCTATGCTAAAAAAAGCTGCAGGCCCGCAGGTTGTGGAATTCAACCGGCAGTTCAGGCTGTTACAGGTGGCCGGAGGTGACCAGGCGACCGAGGAAAAAAATACCAGCGGCTATAAAGGCGAACAATATGAAGTCGGGAACCTTGCTTCCGGGCTTGTCGCCGACCTGGGCCGTATAAAGGGCCTTGATCACGAATATGGACGCGATGATCAGGATGAAAGTGATCACTGGAGCCTGATATTGGGCTTCCCATAACGCGCCCAGGCCCTGGGCGATCAGGCCGCCGTCGCGAAACAGCTGGTAGGCGAAACCGCCGATGCCCAGTAACACGAGCGCACCCACCAGTATCGAGCCCAGCGCGGTATACAGTTTCTTCAACATGATTTATCCCCGTACCCCTTGTTGTTCGACTTTTGTTCGACGCTGGGTTTTGTAAAGTGTAGTTAGTATAGCGCAGGCGGCGCGCGTTGCTATCGTGGTTATTGCCTGCACCATGCGTCATGCACCATGCAAATTATGAAATCATCGGGCCCGGCCCGGTGGGCTACAATTCCTGCTGCTCCGGGGCATCCGTCCATGAATATTCTGGCTATAGACACTTCCACTGAATACTGCAGCGTTGCATTGTGGCGCGACGGCGTCGTGCATGAGCGTGACGCTTTGTCCGGTCAGTCGCATTCGGAAATCCTGCTCAGCATGGTGGACGCTGTGCTGGCCGAAGGCGGGGTGCGGCTCAGCGCAATCGACGGGATCGCCTATGGGCAGGGACCAGGGTCGTTTACGGGATTGCGCATTGCCTGCGCCGTCGCGCAGGGGCTGGCTTATCCGGCGGGCGTGCCATTGGTCGGAATCGGCACGTTGCATGCGATGGCTGCAGCCTGTGGTGCCAGTCGGGTGGTGTGCTGCCTGGACGCGCGCATGCAGGAGGTGTATCACGCCGCTTATGTCAGAGAAGGGGATGATTACGTGGAATTTTCAGCGCCGCGAGTTTGTGCGCCCGCCGCCGTTCCTGATCTGCCCGGCAGTGGATGGGCCGGGTGCGGCAGCGGTTACGCCGTGTATGGCGAAGTGCTGCGGCAGCGTTATGGTGCTGCACTCGAATCCGTGGATCCCACCGTGCATCCACAAGCGCGGGATATGGCCCGGCTTGCCGCGCCGTTGCTGGCCGCGGGGCGCGGGATTGCCGCGGAATTGGCCGCACCGTTGTACATCCGCGACAAGGTCGCGCTGAAGATTGCAGAGCGATGAGCGCGCAACTCAATATGCTGACGCATGTCCGGCATTTGGTTGCCGCAGATCTGGATGCCGTGGAGGCCATCGAACGCTCGGTATATACGCATCCCTGGACGCGCGGCAATTTTGCGGATTCGCTGGCTGCGGGTTACCAATGTCATGTCATGGAATGCGCTGCGGGGATCGCAGGTTATTGCGTAATGATGGTTGCCGCGGGCGAAGCGCATCTGCTCAATCTCAGCATCGTCGCGCCGTTGCAGCGCCGTGGCCTTGGCAGCGAGTTGTTGCGCTTCGCGATCCAGCTCGCGCGGAATTGCGGAGTCGGGACGATTTACCTCGAGGTTCGATCATCGAATGACGCCGGCCGGTCACTGTATTTGCGCCATGGATTTGCCGAGATCGGCATGAGGCGCGCCTACTATCCTGCGGAAGACGGACGCGAGAATGCGGTGACCATGGAAAAGAAATTGTCATGAGTGAAAAACCAGAGGCCCGCCGCCAGAGCGAATTGAGCGACGGCGATGGAGCTCGCCGCCAGAGCATATCGAACAGCGGCACTGGAGCTCGCCGCCAGGAGATGCTCCGGGAAATGGGCATCAGCCCGCTATGGCGGTTGCGCAAGGTGGAACAGGAGCCATCCGCCGATGCTGCTGTGCCTGCAGTGCAGTTCGTGAATGAACCGCCTGCACCGGAGTCGCAGTTGCCGGTGTCCCCGGCCGCGGGCAGTCAGGAGCCGGCGCGCATTGCAAAAATGGATTGGCCGGCACTGAAGGCCAGCGTCTCGGCCTGCACCGCTTGCGGACTGTATGCGAAGCGCAAGCAGACGGTGTTTGGCGTTGGCGATGAGCAGGCGGACTGGCTGTTCGTCGGCGAAGCTCCGGGTGCCGATGAAGATGAGCAGGGCGAGCCGTTTGTCGGGCAGGCCGGGCAGCTGCTCGACAATATGCTGGCGGCCATTGAACTGAAGCGCGGCGCCAATGTGTATATCGCCAACATCGTCAAATGCCGCCCGCCCGGCAACCGCAATCCGCAACAGGAAGAAGCGCAGGCCTGCTCACACTATCTGCAGCGGCAGATTGAATTGATCCAACCGAAACTGATAGTCGCTCTGGGCAAAGTGGCTGCGGTCAATCTGCTGGGACGCGACGCCACCATCGCCAGCCTGCGCGGGCAGGTGCATGACTATCGCAACATACCGCTGATCATTACTTATCATCCGGCGTATCTGCTGCGCACGCTGCCGGACAAGGCAAAAGCGTGGGAAGACCTGTGCTTGGCAGTTGATACCATGCGGCGCTTGCAATCAGCGCGGACCGCCGCCACCTGAATGGCAGGCGGATTTGCCACTGGAGAACAGCAATGAAGAAAAAATTCAACATATTGATTTTATTGATGTATTCCGTTCTGGTCGGCGGCTGCGGTTATAACACGCTGCAGACCACGGATGAGCAGATCAAGGCGGGCTGGGCGGAAGTGGTCAACCAGTATCAGCGCCGTGCCGACCTGATTCCCAATCTGGTCGAGACTGTAAAGGGATTTGCCGCGCAGGAAAGCGATGTGCTGCTGGGTGTGACGAACGCGCGCTCCAAAATCGGCTCCATCCAGGCGACGCCGGAACTCGTCAACGATCCGCAGGCATTCGCGCGGTTCGCGCAGGCGCAGGGCGAGCTGTCATCCGCGTTGTCGCGACTGCTGGTCGTCGCCGAGAATTATCCGCAACTGAAGTCCGACGCGAATTTCCGCGATCTGCAGGCGCAACTGGAGGGCACCGAAAACCGCATCACCGTGGCGCGCAAGCGCTACATCGATGCCGTGCGCGAATACAACATCGTTGTGCGTTCTTTCCCGAGCAACCTGACGGCGATGATGTTCGGCTACAAGGAAAAGCCGCAGTTCACGGTGGAAAACGAGAAAGAAATCAGCAAGCCGCCGACAGTGGATTTTGGCAAGCCTGCTGCAGCGCCGGCTGCCAAGTAATCCATGCGCGTGATTGGTTTGCCACGGTTGCTGTTCACGGTTTCATTGCTGTGGCTCACGGTGCTGGCGGCTTCCGCGGACGTGGCGGTGCCGCCGTTGACGGCGCGTATTACCGACCTTACCGGCACGCTGTCCCCGGACAAGGTTACCCAGCTTGAGCAGCGGCTGGCTGCTTTCGAGGCAAAGAAGGGCGCGCAGATCACCGTGCTGCTGGTGCCGACCACGCAGCCGGAGAGCATCGAGCAATACGCCGTGCGTGCGTTTGAACAGTGGAAGCTCGGACGCAAGGGTATTGATGACGGTGTGTTGCTGGTTATCGCCAAGAATGACCGCAAGTTGCGCATTGAAGTCGGTTACGGGCTCGAAGGCGCGCTCAACGACGCCACGGCCAAGCGCATCATCAGCGATGACATAGTTCCGCATTTCAAGAGCGGCAATTTTGCAGCTGGTGTCGAGTCGGGCGTGGCGCGGATAATGAGTGTCGTCAGTGGCGAAGCCCTGCCAGCGCCTGCCGCAGCGAAACGCGGAAATTCTGGCCTCCCCTGGTTTGACCCCGCGTGGCTGTTTGCCGGATTCATACTGATCCATGTGATCAGCCGTCTGCTGCGCGCCGTATTCGGACGATTGCCGGCTGCGGGAGTGCTGAGTCTCGTGTTTGGTTTGGGTATCTGGGCGATATTCAGCAGCGTGATCGCCGCTCTGATCGTCGGTGTAATTGCCTTTTTCGTAGCGCTGTCTGAAGGTACGTCAGCGGGTTCCGGTCGCGGGGGCGGGTGGAGCAGCGGCAGTGGATCGTGGTCTTCGGGCGGCAGTTCCTCGGGCGGCGGTTTCAGCGGCGGCGGCGGCAGTTCGGGTGGCGGCGGCGCTTCGGGGCGCTGGTGACATGAATATCCAACGTCTGTTCCGGCATTTGCTGTTGCCACCCTGGCTGATGCGCCGCACGTTTTCCGCAGCAGTCCTGCAACGCATCGAAGATTCGGTGAAACAGAGCGAGCGCAGTCATAGAGGAGAACTGTGCGTGGTGCTGGAATCTTCTCTGGGCTTTTGGCCGTTACTGCGGGGGCAGACGGCACGCCAGCGTGCGCACGAGGTATTTGCCCGTGAGGGTGTCTGGGATACCGCAGAGAACAGCGGTGTGCTGCTCTATATCAACTGGGCTGATCACAACATTGAGGTCGTGGCTGATCGCGGCATCAATGCGCAGGTGATGCAGGCGCAGTGGGAGGCTATTTGTCAGGTCATCGAACAGTCATTCCGTGCAGGCCGTTTTGAGGATGGCGTGATAGATGGAATTGAGCAGATCACAGCCTTGCTGACCCAGCATTTTCCGGCTGACAGTGATAATCTCGACGAATTGAGTGATCGTCCGGTGTTGCTGTAAAAAAACGCGCAGGCGGGAACTGCGCGTTCCCGCCTGGCCCTGAAGCACTGCGCAGATCAGCTGCCGATATGCAGCTGATAGCTGGCACCGTTGGAAAAAGTGCAGGTGCCGGCACCCTGATAGGGCGTACTCATCTGGTAGTCGCAGCTGGCAAACGTGCCGCGCGCGCCATAAGCACTGGCGACGCCGCGCCTTTCATCGCCTGACACGCGGGTAGCTTCGCCGACCAGCGATTCGCCCTGATATTGAAAATGGAAGCGTCCCTTGCCGCTCATCATGTTGGTGACCTGACCGGTCAATACGCCAGTCTGGTTGGCGAGGTCATTGCCGGGATAGAGTCGCACGCTGAGTACTGCCGGCGCGGGTCCGCCAGGCACAACAGCCGGGATGCCGGATCCCGCCTGGGTTGGAGCGATTGGCATGGTCGAGTAAACATAATGTTGCTGACCGTCCGGTCCCGTTCCAACCGGCATGACATAGCAGCCCGACAGGAGCAGCGCTGTGCCGGCGAGCGCACCGGCGAGGCGAGGTGCAGTACTGCGGAATTTGTTGGCCACAGCGGGTGCTACATGCTTGATGTTTTTGCGATTGTCCATATACCCTCCTGGTGTGTAGTGGTGTCACGCAGGCGGCGGACGGGGTGTTGTTGAGACAGTTGCGTTGCACCGTCCGTGTTTCCGCACGTGACGGGGGACATGCTCGCGTTGATGGGGTTGCGAATGGCTTACCGCTGGGTTACCTATGACTTACAGATAAATAATATCAATAAAATCAATTAGATATTAATTATCGGCGGCGCTCACGGGAGTTTCAGCAACTGCTCGAAGTGCGCGCGCGTCTCGGCTGAAGGCTCGCTGTGCAGTGCCG
>JBBKXO010000005.1:0-4645 GCA_037969525.1 Burkholderiales bacterium
CCCTCAACGTGCTGGTGGTGCATCCTTCGCTGCCGACCCATAACGTTCGTGAATTCGTGGCGTTGGCCAAGTCGCGGCCGGGGCAGCTGAATTATGGCTCGTCGGGTTCCGGCGCGACCGACCACCTGGCCGGTGAACTGTTTAATGCGATGACCGGGGCAAAAATGGTGCATATCCCGTACAAGGGCGGCGCACCGGCCATGCTTGATCTAGTTTCCGGCAATGTGCAGGTGGTGTTCTCGACGGTCAGCACTGCGATCGCCGCGATGGATGCAAAACGCGTTCGCCCGCTGGCGATGACCGGCAATCAGCGCTTTCAGCTGATGCCCGAGTTGCCGACGATGAGCGAAGCCGGACTCAAAGGCTTTGAGGTCAATAACTGGTATGGTATTTTTGTTCCGGCTGGTACGCCGAAAGAGATTGTGAGTCGTCTGAATGCCGAGATCGTCAAAGCGCTCGCTGCACCGGATGTGATGAAACGCCTGCTCGACGCCGGCATTGTAGCCAAGTCCAGTTCACCGGAGGCGTTTGCCTCTTATGTCAGCGCCGAGACGGCGAAATGGGCGAAGGTGATCAAGGACGCCAAAATTACCGTGGAATAACGTTACAAGCCGTGCAGCGCCGCGGTCCACCGCGCGAATTCGAATAAGTGGCGATCGGTATCACGCCGCGTCACCAGTTGCACGCCGATCGGCAGGTCATTGCCGCCCTTGAACAGCGGCAGCGTCATCGAGGGTGTATGACAGGCTGTCCAGATCGAACTGAATGAAGCGGAACCAGTTGCGTTCAATCCTATGGGTGCTTCACCGGCGGCTGACGGTGTGAGAATGACATCGTAGTCGCGAAACACATCGTCCAGCAGCAGGCGCAGCTGCTCGGCCTGCGCGCGTGCCTCACCGTATTGTTCGAAACTGTAGGCGAGGCCGTGTTTGAGGCGGTTGTTGCGCAGCGTCTCGCTGATCCTGTCGGCATGATAATTGAGTTCCCAGGAGCGGTTGCGCGCAAATTCAAAACTGGAAATTCTTTGGTGAATTTCGTCGATCGGATCAAAAGGCGGCGGAAGCTGCAGATCCTTGACCCTGGCGCCGGCGGCTGACAGGGTTGCTGCACAGCTCTCGATGCATTTCTTCGTGGCATCATCCGTTTCATCCCAGAACTGGGTGCGGCAGACACCGACACGCGGTGGAGCGCAGGTCGTGGAACTCATGGGTTCGGTTTTGATGCCGGCGAGCACATTACGGTACAGCGCTATGTCCTCGACTGAACGTGCGATCAGTCCCAGTGTATCCAGCGATCCCGCGGCCTCCATCACGCCGGAGAGCCGCAAGTCGCCCCAGGTCGGGCGGTAGCCGAAGCATCCATTGTAAGCAGCGGGCCTGATGGTCGATCCGGTCGTCTGTGTGCCCACAGCCAGAGGCACCATGCTGTCGCCGACAGCAGCCGCCGAACCGCTGGAGGAGCCGCCGGGGGTGCGCCGCGCATCTTGCGGATGCATGGTTTTTCCCGGATGGCGGTTTGCGAATTCGGTGGTGACGGTTTTGCCCATGATCAGTCCGCCGGCCCGGCGTGTCAGTGCAACACAGGCGGCGTCCATGTGCGGACGATGGCCGGCGTGGATCGGTGTACCGTATTCGGTCGGCATGTCCGCGGTGTCGATGATGTCTTTCATGCCGACGGGCACGCCATGCAACGGGCCGCGTATCGGTCCTGCGTCCAGCGACTGGGCCTGATTGATTGCGAGGTCGGGATTGAGGAACTGCCAAGCCAGGACATTCGGTTCGCGTTTGGCAATATGTTCGAGGCAGGCGCGGGTCACTGCTTCGGCTGTGGTCTTGCCGCCGGCAATGGCGGCAACGATGGCGGTGGCGGTCAGTTCATGCAGTTCGGGTTTCAACGCGAAGTCTCCGGAAAATCCGAGGAAAGGTCGCGTCGATTCTAACCCGCGGTGACAGACCGTGACGATCATCCGGGCCGCGCGGCCCGGATGGCTCCAAAACGGAAGAACTACAACGGCTTGACCATCACCTTGCGCCACTTGATCGGGCCGCCGGGTGCGTCCTTCGGTCCGTTGGCAAACTGCAGCGTGAACGGTCCGGAGGCATATTTGCGGTCCTGCAGATGCACCGTGACGACGCCGTTGAATTTGACGGTGATATCCGGACCTTTAGCGTGAATCTCGAAGGTGTTCCACTTGCCGCCACCCTTGCCGTCACCGGCCCTGTGGATGATCGGCACCGGCACCACTGCGAAATTGACGATGGCACCCGTGGCATATTCCTGGCCTGGGCGTTGATCAAAGATGTTCACTTCGTAGGAGCTGTCGGCACCGACTTTCTTGGGATCGGCGGCGCGCATGAAGACGCCGCTGTTGGTCTTGTCGTCGGCCCAGAACTCAGCGTAGATCTCGAAATCCTTGTACGAATCCCGGGTGACGAGATGCGAGGAGCCCTTGCCCTTGTCAGCCACTATGGCACCGCCTTCTGCTCGCCAGTTGGCGTCGCCGATGCGGTTGAAGTTTTCCAGGCCTTTTTCACCGTCGATCAAGGTGATCCAGCCCTGCGACGGCATGTGCGCGCAGGCGGCGACGAGCAGCGCGGCAGCCAAGGCCATGCCGGTGACGAATATTCGTTTCATTGTTGTCTCCCCCCAAGGTGCTGGCGGCCGGGCGACCGTCAGGAAGGGGCATTCTGCGCTGCCGCATGCCGTTGTCAATAGGGCGCGTGGTTGCGCGAGCCGCTCTCAGTTCCGGTCCGTTTCCGGGGTTTTACGCGCATGGGGGCGAGCGATGATAACGGCGGCTACTTGCGCAGGTGTGCGGTGGCTTCTTCTTCCGCACGCTGCTTGATTTCGTAAGCCATCGGATTTTTCATTTCTTCGAGGATGTGCCCGACCAGACCGATCGCGCGTGCCAGCACCCCGATGCCGCGGACGATTTGCCACGGTAACTTGAGCTCACAGGCGATGGCGCCAATGGCGCCGGTGGCGTTGACCGGCAGCGACTTGCCATAAACCTTTTCCGCCCGTGCCCCGACTTTTTGCATCAACTTCACGTAAGGGCCGTCGTAGCCCTGTTCGGCGGCGATCGCAAACAGCCGCGGTGCGCGCGGGTCCACCGGTTTGTGCAGGGTGTGGCCGACGCCGGGGATGATCTGCTTGCGGGTATGGAAGCGCTCGACGATTTCGGCCGCCAGTTTATCGAGGTCGGCGTCCACCGTCGGATCGGGCAGGGCTTCCTGCAGCATGCGGGCCGCCGTTTCCATGCTGCCAACGAATACGCTGCCCAGGCCGCACAGTCCGGCGGCGACGGCAGCCTGCATGGCTTCCGGTGCGCCGGTGTAGGTCATGCGCGCAGCGATCGAACTTGGCGTCAGGCCGTGCTCGACCAGGGTCACGGCGATGGCGTTGAACATCACGGATTCGCGCGGCGTCGGCAGGCGGTCGGTGATTTCGAGAAAGGCCATGTCTCCCAGCGACAGTTTGCCGAGGATTTCGGTGCACAGGTCGTAACCTTTGACCGTAATGCGGTCCACGGCGCTCCAGGCGATGTCGGTACGTATGGATTTGCGTTTTGCCATGAGATCATCCGATGTTGATTCAGGTCAATCGAGCTTAGCATTGGTTGTGTTGCTGCGCATTTTTCCGGCGGAGCGGAGTGGTTTCAATTTAAAATGGCGGCTGACACAGGAGCCGAGTTGACAATGCAAATGCCCGTCAAGAAATCCCCGGTAGCTGTCGGCAGCCCGTCGCAGACCCTCAGCGCTTTTTTAACGACCATACGCTACGAGTCACTGCCTGCAGCGGTGGTGGCGCGTACCGAAGAACTGTTCCTCGACTGGTTCGCCTCCGCACTGGCCGGCAAGGGCGCGCGGCCGGTCTCGGTGATCGACGGCTTTGCCGCGCAAATGGGTCCGCAGGACGGCCCCGCGGAAAACCTGCTGACGCGCAAAGGCACTTCGCCTTTCTTTGCCGCGCTGGTCAATGGCGCGGCTTCACATTTCGTCGAACAGGACGATCTGCACAACAGTTCGGTATTGCATCCGGGCACCGTGGTGTTTCCCGCTGTGCTGGCTGCAGCGCAGGAGGTAGGGGCCAGCGGCAAAGATCTGATCGCGGCGTCGGTCGCGGGTTATGAATGCGGTGTGCGCGTCGGCGAATTTCTCGGTCGTTCGCATTACAAGGTGTTCCACACCACCGGCACCGCCGGCAAGCTGGCAGCGGCGGCGGGTGTGGCGCATGTACTGAAACTTGATGCTGATCGCATGCAGCACGCGCTGGGATCGGCTGGCACTATGGCGGCGGGCTTATGGGAATTCCTGCGCGATGCTGCGGACTCCAAGCAGTTACACACGGCCAAGGCTGCGGCCGATGGCCTGATGGCCGCCTATATTGCCCGCGACGGTTTTACCGGCGCCCGTGACATCCTTGAAGGCAAGCAGGGCATGGCTGCAGGCATGTCCAGCGATGCCGATGTGCGCTGGCTGAGCGACGGGCTGGGCACGCGCTGGGCGACGGCGGAGACTTCGTTCAAGTTTCATGCTTCCTGCCGCCACACCCATCCGGCCGCGGATGCGCTGCTGCAGCTGATGCAGCAACACCAGCTGCAGGCGGATGACATCGTAAAAGTCACGGCGCATGTCCATCAGGG
>JBBKXO010000006.1:0-6430 GCA_037969525.1 Burkholderiales bacterium
GAAGAGGCCGCGCGCCTGCGCGAAGAAGAAAAGAAAAATGCTGCCGCAAAGGCCGAGGAAAACCAGCGCATTGCGGAACAGCGCCGCCAGGATACAGCCTTGATCAACACCTATACCTCGGCCAAGGAAATCGATTTGAGGCGTGACCGCGAACTGCAGGTGGTTGACCTGCAGATTCAGCAGTTGAAGGCTGCCCTGAACAGGGCCTCTGATGCCCATGACTATCAGAAAAAGCGGCTCGCCACCATAGAGAAAAACAGCAAGCCGACTGAACTGCAAAAAGATGATCTCAGCCGCGCGGCTGATGAACAAACCCGCCTAGAAGCGAGTATCGCGGACAGGGAAAAAGACAAGGCGCGACTCAGCGCCAGTTATGCGCAGCAAAAGTCCCGCTATCTAGAGCTGAAAGGTGGGAGCGCAGCCAGTTCCGCGTCCAACGACGCCAAGTCCATGCCGAAAAAATAATTCAGGCCCGGCGTCGCCGTTTCAGACGGAAAGCTTGCGGCGCAGAATATCGTTGACCTGTTGCGGATTGGCTTTGCCGCGAGTCGCCTTCATTACCTGTCCCACCAGTGAATTGAAGGCCTTGTCCTTGCCCGCCCTGAAGTCGGCAACTTGCTGGGCGTTGGCGGCAATGACCTGATCAACGATCGTCTCGATCTCACCGCTGTCGGATATCTGCTGCAAACCCCGCTTCGCAATTATGGCATCGGGATCGCCCTCGCCAGCCCACATGGCAGCGAAAACTTCCTTCGCCATCTTGCTGGACAACGTGCCATCGAGGCTCCGTTCGCTGAGACGCGCAATCTGCGCGGGGCTCACGCGGCTTTGCGAGAAATCGAGATTTTCATCGTTCAGACATGAAGCCAGCGGGCCCAGCATCCAGTTGGTGATCTGCTTCGCCACACCAGTCTTGGAACGCACTTCGGTTGCACTGATGGAGTGCTCAAAAAACTGCGCCCCATCGAGACTTGCGGTAATTTGCAGCGCGTCGTAGTCCGCCAACTCATAATCCGTCTTGTAGCGCTCCCGCTTCGCCATCGGCAGCTCAGGCATGTCCGCGCGGACTTGAGCAATCCACGCATCAGTGACCTCCAGCGGCAACAGATCGGGGTCTGGAAAATATCGGTAATCGTGCGCATCTTCCTTGGTGCGCATCATGCGGGTTTCACCGGTGTCCGGATCGAACAGCACCGTCGCCTGCTGAATGGCGCGCCCGTCTTCGATTTCGCCAATCTGCCAGCCGATCTCGTAATCAATCGCTTGCTGCAGGAACCGAAAACTGTTCAAGTTCTTGATTTCCCGGCGCGTACCGAGCTCGATCGTCCCCGCCGGCCGCACCGACACGTTGGCGTCGCAGCGGAATGATCCCTCCTGCATGTTGCCGTCGCAGACCCCAATCCAGCGCACCAGCGCGTGCATGGCCCGGGCATAGGCCACTGCCTCCTGCGCCGAACGCATGTCCGGTTCCGAGACGATCTCTAGCAGCGGCGTACCTGCGCGATTGAGATCTATGCCGGTACGGCCGTGGAAATCCTCATGCAGCGACTTTCCTGCGTCCTCTTCCAGATGCGCACGCGTCAGACGTATGGTTTTTTCAGTATCCCCCAACGGTATCGTCATAGTGCCGCCCTCGACGATCGGCAGCTCGTACTGGCTGATCTGGTAGCCCTTGGGCAGGTCGGGATAAAAGTAATTTTTGCGCGCGAATATCGAACGCTGATTGATTTTGCCGCCGACCGCCAGCCCGAGACGAATCGCACGCTCAACAGCGCCGATGTTCAGCACCGGCAGCACGCCCGGCAACGCAATATCCACGCCGCAGGCCTGCGTGTTCGGTATCGCGCCGAACGCCGTGGTAGCGCCGGAGAAAATTTTCGACGCCGTCGACAGCTGGGCATGGATTTCCAGTCCGATGACCGTTTCCCATTTCATGGTCAGGATATCCCCGGCGGCTTGCGCTGGTGCCAATCCGTAGTCAGCTGATACTGATGCGCCACATTCAGCATGCGCGCCTCATCAAAATAATTGCCGATGATCTGCAGCCCGACCGGCAGCCCGCCGCCATCGAAACCGCAGGGTATTGACAGGCCGGGCAGGCCGGCGAGATTCACCGCGATTGTGTATATGTCCGACAGGTACATCTGCACCGGATCCGCACTTTTTTCGCCAAGTTTGAACGCGGTCGTCGGAGTGGTGGGCCCCATGATTACGTCGCATTTACTGAACGCCGCCGTGAAGTCCTGCGCAATCACGCGCCGCAATTTCTGCGCACGGATGTAATAGGCATCGTAATAGCCATGCGACAGTACGTAGGTGCCGATCAGGATGCGTCGCTTCACCTCATCCCCGAAGCCCTCGGCGCGAGAGCGTTTGTACATTTCAAGCAGATCGGAGTATTCGGACGCGCGATGACCATACCGCACGCCGTCAAACCGCGACAGGTTGCTCGACGCCTCGGCCGGTGCGAGCACGTAGTAAACGGGGACCGACAGTTCCATGTTCGGCAGACTGACTTCGACGATGGTGGCGCCCAGTTTTTTGTATTCAGTGATCGCGGATTCGACTGCACGCTGCACATCAGGTGCCAGGCCAGAGGAAAAAAATTCCTTCGGCAACCCGATGCGTAACCCGGCCACAGGACGCGCCAGATCACGCCCATAGTCTTCAGCAGGGCGCTGGAGACTAGTTGAGTCGCGCGCATCGTGCCCGGCCATCACATTGAGCAACAGCGCAAGATCCTCGGCACTGCGTGCCATCGGCCCGGCCTGATCCAGGCTGGAAGCAAAGGCAATCATGCCGTAGCGCGAAACCAGGCCATAGGTCGGTTTCAGCCCACAAATCCCGGTCAGAGCGGCGGGCTGACGGATCGAGCCGCCGGTGTCAGTGCCGGTTGCAGCTGGTACCAGGCGTGCGGCTACCGCCGCTGCCGAGCCGCCCGAACTGCCGCCGGGTACAGCCGCATGCTGCCAGGGGTTGCGTACCGGCCCGAAATACGAGGTCTCGTTGGACGAACCCATCGCAAACTCGTCCATGTTGGTTTTACCCAGCGTAACCATGCCCGCTGCATTGCAGCGCTCAACCACATGCGCATCGTAGGGCGCGACAAAGTTGGCGAGCATGCGCGAGCCACAGGTGGTCAGCCAGCCCCGCGTGCAGAAGATATCCTTGTGCGCTATCGGCACTCCGGTCAGCAGACTCGCGCGACCGGCAGCGCGCTGCGCATCCGCCGCCCCGGCCTGGGCCAGAGTGCGCTGTTCATCCACTGTAATAAAACAACCGAGATCTTTGTTTAACTTGTTGATTTTATTTAATAAATCCTGCGCCAATTCGACGCTGGAACAGGCCCCGGCGGCCAGCTGTGCAGAGAGTTCTTTAAGGGTGTGGTTGGACATTGCAGCAAGGCGGTCCCGCACTGGCGGGCATGCGTATTCGGTTTACTCGATCACCTTGGGCACCAGATACAGGCCACCCTCGATTTCAGGCGCAACGGCCTGGAACAACGCGCGCTGATCGCCTTCAGTCACGACATCCGGGCGCAGCCGCAGCACCATATCCTGCGCATGCGACATCGGCTCAATACCGGCAACATCGACGGCCTGCATCTGTTCAATCAGGCCAAATACGCGCGTCAACTGGACCAAAGCGGCCTCCGCTTCGGCATCGTCAACCGCAATTCGCGCCAAGTGTGCGACACGCCGCACATCATCGAGCTTAAGCGCCATGATAAGAGTGAAAAAACCATTAAAAAAGAAGGCGGTGTAGGGTATCATATTGACGCGCCCCAGGGCAGCAAAATCCGTTGATATGAAAGGCTTTATGTTCGGTTTCCTAAGCAGTTACTTTAACGACGATCTCGCCATCGATCTGGGCACGGCGAATACCTTGATCTACGTGCGCGGCAAAGGCATCGTGCTTGATGAACCTTCCGTGGTCGCGATTCGCCAGGAAGGCGGGCCCAATGGCAAGAAGGTAATCCAGGAAGTTGGTCTTGCCGCCAAGCAGATGCTCGGGCGCACGCCGGGCAACATCACGGCAATCCGTCCGATGAAGGACGGTGTCATCGCCGACTTCATCATCACCGAACAGATGATCAAGCAGTTCATCAAGCGCGTGCATCACAGCAGGTTTTTCTCGCCGTCACCGCGCATCATCGTCTGCGTGCCTTGCGGGTCCACCCAAGTGGAGCGCCGCGCCATCCGCGACGCCGCAATCGGCGCTGGCGCATCGCGCGTCTACCTGATTGAGGAACCCATGGCCGCGGCTATCGGCGCCGATCTGCCGGTGGGCGAAGCCACGGGCTCAATGGTGGTCGATGTTGGCGGCGGCACGACGGAAGTCGGCGTGATCTCGCTGGGCGGCCTGGTTTACAAGGGCTCGGTGCGCGTCGGGGGCGACAAATTCGATGAAGCCATCATCAATTACATCCGCCGCAATTACGGCATGCTGATCGGCGAGACCACCGCCGAGAACATCAAGAAGGAAATCGGTTCCGCTTTCCCCGGCTCGGAAGTCCGCGAAAAAGAGGTCAAGGGACGCAATCTTGCCGAAGGCATACCGCGCAGCTTTACCATTTCCAGCAATGAAATCCTCGAGGCACTGACCGATCCGCTGAACAGCATAGTCTCAGCCGTAAAGTCGGCACTGGAGCAGACGCCGCCTGAACTCGCCGCCGACATTGCTGAAAAGGGCATGGTGCTTACCGGGGGTGGTGCGCTGCTGCGCGACATCGACCGGCTGCTAATGGAAGAGACCGGCCTGCCGGTCATCATCGCCGAAGACCCGCTGACCTGCGTCGTGCGCGGATCGGGCAAGGCATTGGAAAAACTGGAACATCTCGGCAGCATCTTCGCCAACGACTGATGCCCCATTTTCCGGCCTGCGTTCGCATCCAAGCCCTCTGCGGCTGCGAACTTCAGGCTGCGCCGGACTACCGGCGGTAACGCGCAATGGAACACACCCCGCCGCCGCTGTTCCGCACCGGTCCTACGCCATTGGCGCGACTGTTGATTTTCACGCTACTGTCCGTGACTTTGCTGATCGCCGACACCCGCTTCAATTACCTGACAACATTGCGCCAAATTGCAGCGGTTGTCGTTTATCCGCTGCAGCGCCTGGCCACGACCCCAGGCGCGCTGGGACAGCGCGTTTCCGATTTCTTCGTCACCCACAGTGCTCTGCGCCGTGACTCCCAGCGTCTGACGGAACAAAACCTGGAGTTGGCGAAGGCCGCACAACAAGCCCGTGCCTTGCAGATGGAGAACACCCATCTGCGCGGCCTGCTGTCCGCGCGCGCGCGGCTGAACGTGCCATCCCAAGTGGCAGAAATTCTTTATGCGGCCCGCGATCCGTTCTCACGTAAGGTAATGATTGATCAGGGACAGCAGCACGGCATAGAGCCCGGGCGTCCGGTCAGCGATCACATCGGCGTCATCGGCCAGGTCACGCGGGTCTACCCATGGCTCTCCGAAGTCACGCTGATCACCGATAAAGGCCACCTGGTTCCAGTGCTTAATCTGCGCACGGGACTGCGCGCCGTACTCGCCGGCACCGGCGACGACGGCCGGCTGGAACTGCGCTTCATTCCACTGACCGCCGATTTCCAGAACGGCGATCAGCTGGTGACTTCGGGCATCGACGGTGTCTATCCGCCCGGGCTACCCGTCGCGGAAGTCACGCACGTCGAACGCAACACCGCTTATTTGTTTGCCAGCATTGCCTGCAAGCCGCTCGCCGGCGTCAACTCCCATACCCAGGTTCTGGTGTTGGGGCCGCTGCCTGAGGGGGTGGAACGCCCCAGGGAAACACCGGCAACGCCGCAGAAAAAGAAGAGGAAATCGTGATGGCGGCTTATCCCGAATCGCGGCAGGAGCTACTGTTACCGGTCAAGCCGGGTTTCATCGTCCTGACCCTGGTCATTGCGCTGCTCGCCAACCTGCTGCCGCGGACGGGATGGGTGCTGTGGCTGACTCCTGATTTTGTCGCGCTGATCGTGCTCTACTGGTGCATCGAGGAGCCGCGAAAAATCGGCTTCCTGACCGCATGGTGCCTCGGCCTGCTGATGGACATTGCCGACGGCAGCCTCTTCGGCCAGCATGCGCTTGCCTACAGCATCCTTGCCTATGCCGGCATCGTACTGCACCGCCGGGTGCAAAGATTCTCGATGGCGCCACAGATATTGCACGTAATCCTGCTGCTGCTTCTGACTGATCTCGTTGTGCTCCTGGTGCGCGCACTGGCTGGAGCCGACTTCCCCGGCTATATTTATTTCCTCGGCAGCTTCACCGGTGCCGCGCTGTGGCCAGTGCTGTCGCATCTGCTGAAGCTGCCGCAGCATCCACGCCCCGATCCCGATCGTGTCTGAACTCTCGATCAACCCCGGGATTGAAATTCGCGACTCCGAGCGCGAGCTCGACCGTTTCCGTCAACG
>JBBKXO010000007.1:0-5089 GCA_037969525.1 Burkholderiales bacterium
GTCGTGCAGAAACGGCCGCCGCCAGAACAACCCAGGCGCGTAGCGATCGCCCCACGCACGGTGGCAATACCCGAGGTGACGCCCGTTGTCACCGAGCCCGCGCCGGTCGCCGCCACGGAAGCCGCGGCACCGGCACCGCCACCGGCCCCCACCGTGGTTGCCAGTGCCGCGCCCACGGTATTTCGCATGCCCGAAGCGCCGCCGCTGCCGAGTTTTCCGCGCCGTGGCAACATTACCTATCTGCTGACCATGGGCCCCGATCAGACCCCAGTGGGCCGCACAGTGCAGACCTGGGAATTCGAAGGCGACCAGTACCGGCTGGGCAGCCAGTCGGAGAGCACCGGCCTGATCGAGATGTTCCGGCCGCACCGCTACCATTACCTGAGCCAGGGCACCTTGTCGGATCAGGGCTTGCGCCCGGAACGCTTCCTCGCCAGCGTCAAGCGCGGCAGCCGTACCGAGGAATCCCTGGCCGTGTTCAACTGGGATGAGCGCAGCGTGCGACTGGGCCGCATGCCGCAGCAGACCACGGTACCGCTGCCCGACGGCAGCCAGGATGTCATCAGCTTCATGTACCAGCTGGCGTTATCGCCACCCGCGCCCGGACGCATACAGCTGCCGTTCACGCGCGGTCCGCGGCTGGAAGTACTCAGCTTCGATGTGCTGCCGCATGAGATGATCGAAACACCGCTGGGTCGTCTGCGCACCGTGCCGGTGGTGCAGGTGCGCGAACCCGGCAATGAAAGCCTGGCCGTATGGCTGGCTACCGATTACCGCAACCTGCCGGTGCGGATTCGCTTCTATGATCGCGACGGTGAAACGTCGGGTGAGCAGCTGGTCAGCGAAATCCGCGTGAGCGATTGATGACAGATTGATGACTTACAGAAAAAACACCGACAACAAATCCGGACGCAACCCCGCCAAATCCGGCAAGCCTTCCAGACCCTCTGTTCCTGCCCCCGTCGCACCGACGCCGGGACCCAATGCACAGCGGCTGGATGAAGCCGCCAGCGCCCTGGCACGGGTACTGACCTTCGAATACCCCGCAGACTCCGTGCTGAGCCGCTATTTCCGCGATCGCCATGCGCTGGGGCAGCATGACCGCAGCTTTGTCGCCGAAGCGGTGTTCGGGGTGCTGCGCCGCAAGCTGCTGCTGGATCAACTGGCCCCGCAGGCCACGCCGCGCCAGCTGGTGCTGCTGTGGCTCGCACGGGTTGCCGGCTACAGCGGCCGGGAGCTCGCGGCGCTTTGCAGCGGTGAAGAAAAACTATGGCTCAATGCGACGCGAGAACAGACGCCAGCAACGATGCCGCTGAGCGTCGATGCCGACCTGCCGCAGTGGGTGGTCGAGCGGCTGCTGCCGCAGCATGATGAAAACTTCATCCGCAGCCTGGGCCGGGCGCTGCAGGAACCGGCGCCGCTGGACCTGCGCGTGAACACGCTGCGCGCCAGCCGTGAAGAAGTGATCGCCAAACTCAATGCCGCCGGCATGGAAGCCGCACCCACGCCATGGTCGCCCATCGGCGTGCGCCTGAAAGGCAGGCCCGCTCTCAACCGCCATCCGCTGTTCATCAACGGGGCGATCGAAGTACAGGACGAGGGCAGCCAGATCCTGGGTTATCTGCTGGCACCACGACGTTCGGATCTGGTGGTAGATTTTTGCGCGGGTGCCGGCGGCAAAACGCTGATGCTGGGCGCAATGATGCATTCCCAGGGCCGC
The DNA here is from genome assembly GCA_037969525.1 of Burkholderiales bacterium. Taxonomy (GTDB): domain Bacteria; phylum Pseudomonadota; class Gammaproteobacteria; order Burkholderiales; family SG8-41. Next base: position 1,721 of record JBBKXO010000007.1, read on the forward strand.
GTCTATGCCTTTGACGTATCGACGAAACGGCTGGCCAACCTGAAGCCGCGGCTGAAGCGTTCGGGACTGTCCAACCTGCATCCGCATGTCATCGCGCATGAGAACGACACCAAGGTGAAGCGGCTGGCCGGCAAGATCGACCGCGTGCTGGTCGATGCGCCGTGCAGCGGCCTCGGCACGCTGCGTCGCAATCCCGACCTGAAATTCCGCCAGTCACCGCAGACCGTGGCGGAACTCGTCGTCAAGCAGGCGTCCATACTCCAGGCTGCAGCGCGCCTGGTTAAACCGGGCGGCCGGCTGGTCTACGCGACCTGCAGCCTGCTCGCCGAAGAAAACCAGCAGATAGTCGCTGCATTCCTGTCAGCCCATGGTGATTTCAACACGCTCCATTGCGGCGAACTGCTGCAGCACCAGGGCATCACACCGGATTGCGCACAGCAGATGCAGCTGTGGCCGCACATCCATCGCACGGACGGCTTTTTTGCCGCCGCCATGGAACGCAGTGGCGGCTGACAGCACGGGGCTGCGTGTTAACATTATTCTCTGCGCCGCCAATGTGCAGGATACAACCCGCAATTTGAACGCAATTTGAATCTTGTCTGACACGCATTGCCTTCCAAACAGCCTAGCTGATGTCGTCCTCTAACGAAATTCACGGCCTGCTGCTCGATCTGTGGGGTGACCTGCAGAACGTCAATGTGCTGTGGCAGGTCGCTGTTCTCGCAATCTGCATCGGCATCGGCTGGGAATTGGCCCGGCGTTATAACCGGATGGTGACCAACCGCCTCCCCACCGATGCCACGCAGGTGATGAGCATAGGCAGCACGCAGCGCCTGCTGTTTCCGCTGTCGGCCCTGGTGCTGGTGATCATCGCCAGGGCGGTGCTGCGCATCTGGCACAACACCAATCTGCTGAATGTGGCGGTCGCGCTGCTGCTGGCGATGGCGCTGATCCGCATATCCATTTACGTCATACGCCATAGTTTCGCGCCCAGTCCGTGGCTGCGCGCTTCTGAGCGCTGGATCAGCTGGCTGGCGTGGATCGGCGTCGCCGTCTACCTGACCGGACTGTGGCCCGCGGTGCGCAATGCCCTGCACGAAGTAGGGCTCACGATTGGTGATCAGCGCCTCTCGTTGCTGCTGGTGTTGCAGGGGTTATTCTCAGTCATCGTTACATTGCTGACCGCGGTGTGGCTGGGACGCGTCGCCGAAGCGCGTCTGATGCGTGCCAATACCCTGCAAATCAACCTGCGGGTGATGTTTTCCAAGTTGATACAAATACTCCTGTTGCTGACAGCCTTCCTGATTGCGCTGCCGGCAGTGGGCATCGACCTGACCGTGCTGTCAGTGTTCGGCGGCATGCTCGGCGTCGGCATTGGCTTCGGCCTGCAGAAAATCGCTGCCAATTACATCAGCGGTTTCATCATCCTGATGGACCGTTCGGTCAGCGTCGGTGACCTGGTCACCATCGGCGAGCATACCGGCACTCTGACCAAAATGACCGCACGCTACGTGGTCGTGCGCAGTCTCGCCGGACTTGAAGCGCTGATACCGAACGAGACCATCATTTCGTCGACAGTGCTCAATCATTCATTCTCGGACCGCAAGGTACGCATCGGCCTGCCGATACAAGTCGCGTATGCGTCCGATCTCGATGTCGCCCGACAGATCATGGTCGATGCCGCAAAAAAACAACCGCGGATATTGAAGGATCCTGCGCCCGGCGCGCTGATCGTCGCTTTTGCCGACAGCGGCGTAAATCTGGAACTGGGGTTCTGGGTCGGCGACCCCGATCAGGGCGTTTTCGGTCTGCGATCCGACCTGTATGCCGAAATCTGGCGCACCTTCAAATCCAGCGGCATCGAGATTCCATACCCGCAACGCGAAATCCGGGTCCTCGGAGAGGTAAAAACCTCAAACGGATCATAGGCATTATTTTCAATAAAAACAATTGGTTATGATTTAGTTCCGGGAGAAATTTAGCCTCAAGACTATCCCCAACTATTGATCTTCAGTACACTCCCCCCATCTTGACGCTGCGCCTATAAAAGCGAGGAGTTGCATGTATACAGGGGTTCTGGATTTACCGTGGTGGGGCTACATCGTTTATACGCTGGTCGCGACCCATATCACGATCGCTGCCGTCACCATTTATTTGCACCGCCATTCGGCGCATCGCGCGCTGGATCTGCATCCGATCGTGTCGCATTTTTTCCGTTTCTGGCTGTGGCTGACGACGGGCATGCTGACCAAGCACTGGACAGCCATCCACCGCAAGCATCACGCCAAGTGCGAGACCGTTGACGATCCGCACAGCCCGCAGATCTTTGGTATCCGCGTATTGCTGCTGCAGGGTGCTGAGCTGTACCGCAACGAAGGCCGCAATAAGGACACGCTGGACCGTTATGGCTACGGCACACCTGACGACTGGCTGGAGCGCAATGTCTACAGTCACGACCGTTACGGTATCTCGCTGATGCTGATCACCAACGTCATCCTGCTCGGCCCGATTGGCATCACGATATTTGCCGTGCAGATGCTGTGGATCCCGTTTCTGGCCGCCGGCGTCATCAACGGCATCGGCCACTGGTGGGGCTACCGCACTTTCCAGCCTGAAGACGCGAGCCGTAACATCGTGCCCTGGGGCATCCTGATCGGCGGTGAAGAACTGCACAACAACCACCACGCATATCCCACGTCGGCGCGCCTGTCGAGCCGCTGGTTCGAGTTTGACATCGGCTGGTTGTATATACGCACGCTCGAGATCCTGGGCCTTGCGCACGTTAAAAAGGTCGCGCCCAAGCTGACGCTGGACAGTTCCAAGACCAGCTGTGACCTCGCGACACTGCAGGCCATCGCCACCCATCGCTATGAAGTGCTGGCTAAATACGCGGCAACCCTGCGCGCCACCTGCACCACGGAACTGGAGCTGTTGAAGGGCAAAGCTGCTGCCGGCGTCGACATCAAGCAGATCAAGCGCTGGCTGCACATTGACAAGGCGGCACTACCGGCCGCGGAGCTTGAGCGGCGCGAGACCGTCATCCAGAACAGCACGGTATTCGCCACTGTTTACAACATGCGCGATGAACTGGCTGCCTTGTGGCAGCGTTCCTCATCGTCCAAAGAGCAATTGGTCAAGCAGCTCGAAGACTGGTGCCACCGCGCCGAGAGCAGCGGCATCGAGGCACTGGGGAAATTCTCACGTCGGCTGCGCAGCTACGCCTGACCTGAATCGCTCCCAATAAAAAAGCCCGCCTTCCGGCGGGCTTTTTTATCGCCCCCGGCGCCGCGATAAATTCGCATCCGGAAATATCAACGGATTTGCCGGCGGCTGCACCGGATTCCTTGAGGGGACTTTTGCCGCAAATAA
>JBBKXO010000008.1:0-11643 GCA_037969525.1 Burkholderiales bacterium
GTGGTCATCGATACGCTGCGCAGCCGATATGGCATCAAACGCGTGGCCTACGTCGACATTGATGTGCATCACGGCGACGGCCTGTATTACCCGTACGAATCCGATCCCGATCTGATCTATGCCGACATCCACGAGGACGGACGCTTCCTGTATCCGGGCACCGGTGCTGCCACCGAAGCCGGCAAGGGGCCGGGCGCGGGGCTGAAGCTCAATATTCCGATGCAGCCGGCGTCGGGTGATCCGCAGTTTATGGCAGCGTGGGAACGCGTCGAAGCGCATTTGCGCCAGCACAAGCCGGAGTTCATCGTGTTCCAGGCGGGGGCCGACAGCATCGCCGGCGATCCGCTGGCGCATCTGCAGTACACCCCGGCGGCGCATGCCCATGCCGCGCAGCGGTTGTGCGTGCTGGCCAATGAACTGTGCGGCGGCCGCATCATGGGATTCGGCGGCGGCGGTTACAACCGCAACAACCTCGCGTTGGGCTGGTGCGGTGTGCTGAACGCCTTCATCCGCGGGTCGGATTGATCGTCTGCGCGTTTCGCACTGAAACCGCGGGGGAACCTCCTACGGTTATTCCCTGTCTAGTCTGTCTGGATGTCTGCGGCGCCCCGCGCCGCGTCCGCGGGCCGCAGGTACAGAACTGCGTTGACGGACCCCTGCACTTCTCACAATCACCACAAGAAATATAAGGACCACAATGACTGTTTTCGAGTATGTGGAGAACCTGCAGAACGATTATCCCTGGATGTACACGGCGATTGCGCTGCTGTTGCTGCTGGCTGCGGCCTGGCTGTCGAACTGGGTGACCAAACGCCTGCTGGTGCGCGGGGCCCTGCACTTGCTGCGCGCGACGCCGCTGGGCCGGGAAATCGATCTTCCCCGTCATGGCGTCATTCGGCGGCTGGCCCACGTGGTGCCGGCGCTGGTGCTGGCTGCTGGTTTCGCGGTGATACCGGATCTGCCGGCCGTGGTGGTTACCGTGGTGCACAATCTCAGCAGCGCGTTCATCGTGTTGACGGTGGCGTTGGCCATCAGCGGCGCGCTTGACGTTGCCAACCTGTTCTACCAGCGCCGTCCGGATGCCGCCGCCAAACCGATCAAGGGTTATGTACAGGTCTTCAAGATCGTGATGTTCACGGTGGCGGTGATCCTGATGATCGCGACGCTGATCGACCGTTCACCTTTGATCCTGCTCTCCGGCCTGGGTGCCATGGCCGCGGTGCTGATGCTGGTATTCAAGGACACGCTGCTGTCGCTGGTGGCCAGCGTGCAGATTGCATCGAATGACATGGTGCGTGTCGGCGACTGGATCGAAATGCCGCAACTCAATGCCGATGGCGACGTAATTGACATTGCATTGCACACGGTCAAGGTGCAGAACTGGGACAAGACCATCCCCACCATCCCGACCATGCGGTTGATCACCGATTCGTTCAGGAACTGGCGCGGCATGAGTGAGGCGGGCGGGCGCCGCATCCAGCGTTCGCTGTTTATCGATCAGAACAGCGTGCGGTTTTTCAGCACGGAAGAAAGCGATCGTCTGGATCGTTTCGCTCTGCTCAAGGATTATCTGGCCACCAAGGCCGGTGAGCTCAAGGACTGGAACGCACGACTGGAAGCGCAGGGCAGGGATCCGGTCAACGCGCGGCGCCTGACCAATGTGGGAACCTTCCGCGCCTACGTTGAGTGTTATCTGCGCAGCCATCCGGATATCCATCAGGACATGACACTGATGGTGCGCCAGAATGCCCCCGGCCCGGATGGACTGCCGCTGGAAATCTATTGTTTCACCAACACGACAAAATGGGGCGAGTACGAGGCGATACAGTCCGACATTTTCGATCATCTGCTGGCGATCATTGCCGAATTCGGTCTGCGCATCTATCAGCATCCAGGCGGCGCCGATGTCCGCGGATTGAGCGATGCGGTCAGGGTGGCGGTCCCGGTGGAGAAAACGCAGCCTGCAGTCGCCGAGTGAATTTGACCTAAATGAGCGTGACCTGAATGAATGTGACTTAAAAACTTCGTGGTAGGCTAGCCGCGCTGCACCGTTGCGGCTTTCCAGCACAGAATAAAATGGCCAATATCAAGCTCAGCGTCCTCGACCAGTCACCGATCATCAGCGGCCACACGCCGCAGCAGGCCATACAGCAGACCATACGCCTGGCGCAGGCCGCGGAAAAAATGGGCTACTCCCGCTACTGGTGTGCCGAACATCATTCGGTAATGGCGCTGGCCGATCCCTGTCCGGAAATCCTGGTGACGCGGGTCGCTGCAGCGACTTCGACCATTCGCGTCGGCACCGGCGGCGTGCTGCTGCCCTATTACAGTCCGCTGAAAATTGCCGAGCAGTTCCGCATGCTCGAAGCGCTGTTTCCGGGGCGCATTGATCTCGGCATCGGCCGTGCGCCAGGCGGCGACCAGGCAACGGCGATGGCGATGGGCGAAGGCCGTTATCCGTCTGCGGATAATTTTCCGGAGCAGGTACAGTACCTGGCCGCGTATCTCGATGACGATCTGCCGGAGGGCCATCCGTTCCAGCAGGTCAAGGCACAGCCCGCGGGTCCGGGCAGTCCGCAGATCTGGCTGCTGGGTTCGTCGGATTTCAGCGGCGCGCTGGCAGCACAACTCGGTTTGCGTTTTGCCTTTGCCCATTTCATCAGCGCGCGCGGCGGCGACGTTGTGATGCGTGACTTCAGGAAACGTTTCCAGCCGTCAGCGCGCGAGCCGCAGCCGCAGGCTCTGGTGTGCGTGTTTGTGGTCTGCGCCGAGACGCAGGAACAGGCAGCGCGGCTGGCGATGAGCGTGGATCTGCGCCGGCTCAACATGGATTACGGTGTCAACGCCCCGGTGCCGACGCTGGAAGAGGCGGAGAATTATCCGTACACCGAAGCCGACCGCCAGCGCATTACGCATCACCGGCGCCGAGTGGTGCTCGGCACGCCTGCTGTCGTCAAACAGCGACTGCTGGAAATCCAGGCCGAGTTCGAGGCCGACGAACTGATGGTCATCACCATCACCGGTGACTATGACACGCGGCTGCATTCCTATGAACTGGTTGCCGACGCGTTCGCGCTGTCATCCGCCGGCTGAAGCGGCGCGTTAATGCTGGCGTCGGACCGTTCCGGCGACACGGGCGTACAGCGCAATGGCGCAGGCCCCTGTATTTCTAAAAACATTGAGGAGCCACACCATGAAGCAACTGATTGCCGCAGTACTGTGCACGCTGTTCGCGTTGTCGACCGCCCATGCTCAGGAAAAAGGTGAAGCTAAAAAAGGCGCGCCCGCCGCAGAAAAGAAGGCAGAGCAGGCCAAGAAGGAACCCAGCGAAGCTCAGAAAAAACAACAGGCCCGCATGAAGGACTGCAACGCCAAAGCCGATGGCAAGGCCGGCGATGACCGCAAGACTTTCATGAGCTCGTGCCTGAAAGGAGAAACCGAGAAGAAGGAACCCAGCGCGGCACAAAAGAAGCAGCAGGACCGTATGAAGGACTGCAACGGCAAGGCCGAGGGTAAGTCCGGCGATGACCGCAAGAAATTCATGAGTGCCTGTTTGAAAGGCTGATTTTCGCAACAACTTTTGGCTGCATTGCAGCAGCTGCGGCAAGAGGGGCATACTGGAAACGGTATGCCCTTTTACTTTTGCGGAAAGATTATAGAAGGCGGAATGCGCGATGCCATGGCCGCGCTCTGTGCCGGTATTATCTGTGTATGGCTGGGAGTGAGTATGGATGCTGATGCTGCTGACAATTTAGACGCCCTTCGCGAGCGCATGGTCACGAACATCGAACAGATTGTGCGCGAGACGCAGCGCGAGACCGGGCGCGCGACGCTCAATAATCGTGTGATCGCTGCGCTGCGTAAGGTGGAGCGGCAGCGCTTTGTCCCGCAGTCTGCTGTCGCGCAGGCCTACGACGACCGGCCGCTGGGCATCGGCGAGGGGCAGACGATTTCGCAACCGTTCATCGTCGCGTTGATGACGGATTTACTGGAGGTAAAACCTGGCGACCAGGTGCTGGAAGTCGGCACCGGTTCCGGTTATCAGGCCGCGATTCTTGCCGAACTGGTGCGCGCCGTGTATTCCATCGAAATCATCGAACCATTGGGGCGGGAGGCTGCGCGTGCGCTGGCGGCCGCAGGTTATCGCAATGTGCAGACGCGTATCGGCGATGGCTATGCCGGCTGGCCGGAACAGGCGCCGTTCGATGCCATCATCGTCACTGCGGCCGCACCGTACGTGCCGCAGCCGTTGCTGGAACAATTGAAAAAGGGTGGGCGGCTGGTCATACCGGTCGGCGGACAGGGAGCAGTGCAGACGCTTTATGTGATCGAAAAAGACGCGGGTGGCGCGATCACGAAAAAACGGGTGCTGGACGTGCGTTTCGTGCCGCTTACGCGGCTGCCGGCGAACTGAGTTCCAGAGTACTGGTCAGCCACGGCACGGTGACCTCGGCGAAAATCCGTTTGCTGCTCCAGTCGGCGGAGCGCCCCATGTGCCCGCCATCGGGGTTGATCCATACCGTGTTGGCCGGATGGCGTGCCGCCAGCAGTTTTACATCGGCGATGGGAATCTGCGAGTCGCGTGCACCGTTGATCAAGAGCATGGGCGCGGCAGGCCGGTCGAGTACGCCCAGCGTCTGCAGCGAGTACTGTGGTGCGATGGCGAGCAGTTCCTCCAGTGTCTCGACATTGAATAGCGCTGCGGTGGCCGGCAGGTAGTCGTAGAGGTATTCGTCGGATTCCAGTGACGGCGCGAGCCATTGCGGCTGGAAATAATGGTGTATCGGCCCCCCATGCATGACTGCGCCGCGGATGCGTGATTTTTCAGTGACCGCAAGCAGGGCGGCCCAATAGCCGCTCCAGCTGCGGCCCTGGATGACCACTCGACCCGGATCAATGTCGTTGCGGCCGGACACCCAGTCGAGTACGGCGCTGAACATGCGCTCCGCTCCAACTTCCAGCGGTACCGCAGCTTCACCGGTGCCGGGCATGTCGAGTGCCAGCAGCGCCATGCCGCGCGCAAGATAGGCATCGGCAAGGACCATCACGTCTTCCTTGCGTGAATCCAGCCCGCTGATGCCGATGACCAGTGGCGCTGGTGCCGCTGCGGGCGGCACTCGCAGATAAGCCACGATGACCTGGTTGTCGTAGGGTATGCGCACCATTTCCAGCGGCGGGTCGAGCAGCCGGCCGTAATTGCGGAAGGCGGCGAGTGCCCGCGGATAGACGTGTCGCTTGAAAGGCGTGTTCTCGATTGGCCAGCGTGCGTAATGCAACAGCCGCCATGCGTGCCGGTATTCCTCGCGTGCAGCGGCAGTATCGGTGGCGGCAAGTTTGTCGGCGAGCTCCAGGTGTCGGTCCCCGCAGGCGGCCCAGGCCTGTGCCCAGGCATCACGCTCCAGGCTGTCGACGCTGTTGATGACGCTCAGCGCGTCGGCTTCAGCCACGCCGGCGATGGGCATCAGGTCCTGGCGTACGCGGCGCAGGAGTTCGGCTTTTAATTCAGTTAGCGTGCGACCGAGGTGGTAAGGATTGTTTTCGGTAATGGGGACGTACCACATCGGCAGGATATGCAGTGTTCAGTGAGTAAGTTGATCAAAATGTTCCGCAATGCAGCATAACGGAAAAGAAGCACCAAAATAAAGCGGGTGTGCAGCCGCACGCACTGCTGTGTGGCGTAACTGCCTCGCAATCCGTGCAATGAACGGGTAAAACCGCCCAATCGGACTTGGCACGGCGGTTGCTCAGCTAGGCATAGCGAACCATCAGGATTTATCGGAGGAGGACGGCTTGAGCTGGGCACACATGATTGATGCAGTGGCAGTGGGGCACTCGTTGTCGGAGAGCGAGGCCGAGACTCTGTTCTCGGCGGCATTCGATGGCGGCGTGCCTGAACTCGAACTGGGCGGGCTGCTCGCCCTGCTGGAACAGCGGCAATTGGGGCCGCAGGAACTGGTCGGCGTACTGGCGGCGTTGTCGACGCGGGTATTTCAGATCGCAGTACCCGATACCCAATGGCGTCCGGTACTGATGCCATGCTACGGCGCGCTGCGCGAACAGCCGAACCTGGTGCCGTTGCTGGCGATCAGCTTGCAGCGACTGGGCATACCGGTGCTGGTACATGGCGCGCTGAGCGGCGAACGTGGAGTTGCTGCCGCCTATGTGTTCCGTGAACTGGGCATCATGCCGTGCGCGAGTCTGGCCCAGGCGCAGCAGGAACTGCATGCCGGACATCTGGCGTTTCTGCCCACCGGTGCACTGGCGCCGGCACTGGCGGAACTGCTGGCATTGCGTGTGCGGCTGGGTGGCGGCGCGCTGGCGCGCGTGCTGGCGCGTCTTGCCGATCCGTTCGGTGGTGCCGGATTGCAGCTGGTGCCTGCTGAACACGGACACGAGTGCATGGTGTTGCAGAATTTGTTATGCGATGTCGAAAAGAATGCATTGCTGTTCGAGGCGCACGACGGCGACCCCATCGTTGACGCGCAATGCCGGCCGTGCATAGAACTGATCAGGGACGGCGGGGTGTTGCAGTTGTTCGATGCCGAAGGGACGCCGCGGTGCGCGCATCCGCTGCCGGCCGCGCACGACCTGAAAGGCACTGCGCAATGGATCACCGGCGTATTAGAAGGACGCATCCCGATGCCGGTGCCCATCTCCAACCAGTTTGCCTGTTGCCTCTACGGTGCCGGTTATGCGCAAGACCTGAATCAGGCCAAGGCCATCGCTGCCGTGGAGACCGGTAGTCTCGCCGCTGCCTAGCCCACTGCGCAGCACTTTCCCCTGATTGCAGCGTGGCCTTTGGCCAGCGGACCGAGCGGTCCGCTGTGATAAACTCCGCGCAGCATTGTAGTTTGTGACATTCAAAACAATTCCGAACGAAAGGAGTGCACTCATGGGAGCCATATTCCAGTCTTTGGGCCGTACCGTACTGGCCGGCTTTGTCATCCTGATCGCGATTATTCTGATTACCGGAGGTGCGGGCGCGCGCGCGGGCGATCATGCCTGGTGGGCCTTCGTGTTCCGCTGGCTGCACGTGATGTCTGGTGTGATGTGGATCGGCCTGCTGTGGTACTTCAACTTCGTGCAGATCCCTTCCATGCCGAAAATCCCAGATGAGCAGAAGCCCGCCATCGGCAAGGTCATTGCACCCGCTGCCTTGTTCTGGTTCCGCTGGTCTGCGCTGGCCACCGTAGTCACCGGACTGATCGTTGCCGGCATGCACGGCTATCTCGGCACCGCAATGATGCTCGGCAAGCCATTCGTGGCTATCGGCATCGGCATGTGGCTGGGGCTGATCATGGCGTTCAACGTGTGGTTCATCATCTGGCCGAACCAGAAAAAGGCGCTGGGCATAGTGCAGGTTGATGCCACCGCCAAGGCCGCTGCTGCGCGTCTGGCGATGCTGACCTCACGTGCCAACACGATGCTGTCGGTGCCCCTGTTGTTCTGCATGGTGGCGCAACAGAATGGCGGGTTGTAAAACGCCGCAGTGCTCCAGCAACAAGTAGCAGCGAAAACGCCCGGAGATCCCGGGCGTTATTGTTGGTGCGGTTGGTGCGGTTGGTGCGGTTGGTGCGGACGTGCGCCTATCGCGGCGGCGGCGCTTTCTCCATGCCCTCGATTTTCATGCCCGGCTTGATGTCGCGTTTGCGAAACCAGCCCAGGTTCATTTCCAGGGCATAACGCGCCGGCTGCCTGGCCGAGTGCGAATCACGGGTGTGCGGCTGCATGTCCTCAATATTGATGATGACACCGTCCTGGTCGATGAAGGCAACAGACAGCGGGATGTAGGTATTCATCATCCACATGCCGTGATTACTGACAGTCGGAAATACGAACAGCATGCCGCGGCTTTCCGGCAGCATGCGCCGGTGCATCAGCCCCTGCATGCGGTCGGGATCGGTATTAGCGACTTCAGCGGTCAGGGTGTGCTTGTTGATCGTCAGTTCGATCTGCGGCATTGCAGCCAGTGCTGCACCGCCTGATCCTGATGCGAAAAAAACCAGAGCGAATATCAGCAGCAGGCGTTTCATGCGGGGGCTCCGGGAACGGCGCTGGCCACCCAGCCGGCAATGGCATCGCGCAGATCGGCAACATCGCCGATGGCCGGCAGCAAATGTAATTTGAGCGCGGGATGTTCGGCGCGAATTTCCGCGAGCAGTTTCGGCACGTCGTTTTTCAGGTGTCCGCCCTGTGCCATGAACAGCGGCGCGATATGGATGGCCGTGTGCCCGGCAGCAATCAATTCAGCGATAGCGTCCGCCAGCGACGGCGGCTGCATTTCGAGGAAGGCCAGTTTTACGGCAAGGTCTTTGCGGTCTGCGGCGACGCGCTTGCTGATGGCGCGGAAGGGTTCTGCCCATTCCGGGTCGCGCGCGCCGTGAGCGAACAGGATCAGACCCGCTGTAGCGCGAGCCATGACTTATCCCTTGCCCGTGCTGCCGAAACCCCCGGCACCGCGGCTGGATGCTGCGAAATCATCGACGATATTGAAGGCGACATGCACGATGGGTACGACCACCAGTTGCGCCAGCCGTTCCAGCGGATTGATAGTGAATGCGGTATTGCTGCGGTTCCAGGTCGAGACGAACAACTGGCCCTGGTAATCCGAGTCGATCAGGCCGACCAGGTTGCCGAGCACGATGCCGTGCTTGTGGCCAAGACCCGAGCGCGGCAGGATGATCGCCGCCAGGCCGGGGTCGGCGATATGGATGGCCATGCCCGCCGGAATCAGTTCGGTCTGACCGGGATTCAGCGTCAGCGGCTGCTCCAGGCAGGCGCGCAGGTCCAGGCCGGCTGAGCCGGGCGTTGCATACTGGGGCAATAGGTCGCGCAGCCGCGCGTCGAGGATTTTGACGTCTATGGATTTCATGATTGCAGTGTACTGGTGATGGGTGAACCGGCGAACGGGGCGGCGCCCGTTCGGTGTTATCGGGGCTTGCGCGTTTTGGCGCCGTGCAAGTGCACGATGTGGCTGATAATCTGCTGCGCGACGAGGTCCTTGGAAGCGCGTGGCAGCCGGTGAGTGCCGGCGTCATCGAGCAGTGACACCTCGTTGTCGTCCGCGCCGATCGCGTCCTGCGCAAGGTTGGCAATCATCAGTCTGACTTTTTTGCGCCGGCGCTTTTCGTCGGCGTAGGTGTCGAGGTTGCGGCTTTCAGCGGCAAAACCCACGCAGAATGGCGGCTTGGGCCGTGCAGCGACCCAGGCGAGGATGTCGGGATTCGGCACAAAGCTCAGGCTGAGCTGCGCTTCGTCGGTTTTCTTGATTTTGTGCTTGCGCGGAGTGCTGACACGGTAATCGGCGACGGCCGCGACGCCGATGAAAATGTCGGCCTTGGCCGTATATTGTTTGACGGCGTCAAACATTTCATTGGCGGTTTGCACCCGCACCACGGTCGCGCCCACCGGCGGCGCAAGGCTTACCGGACCGGACACCAGCGTGACCTCGGCACCGGCGGCAATTGCCGCGCGCGCCAGCGCATAGCCCATTTTGCCGGAGCTGCGGTTGGTGATGCCGCGTACGGCGTCTATGGGTTCGAAGGTCGGGCCCGCGGTCATCAGCACGCGCTTGCCGGACAGGGTTTTCGGTGCCAGGCAGGCGGTGATGGCTTCTGCCAGGTTGTCGGCGTCGAGCATGCGGCCCATGCCGGTTTCGCCGCAGGCCTGGTCGCCACTGTCGGGGCCGAGAATGATGACGCCGTCGCCCTGCAGTTGCGTGACATTGCGCTGCGTGGCCGGGTGCTCCCACATCTGGCGGTTCATCGCCGGTGCGACGATGAGCGGACATTCGCGGGCCAGGCACAACGTGGACAGCAGATCGTCGGCGAGGCCATGCACGGCCTTGGCCAGAAAATCCGCAGTGGCCGGTGCGATGACGATGGCTTGCTTGTCGCGCGTTAGTTCGATATGCGCCATGGCATTGGGGATGCGCGCATCCCACATGTCGGTGTACACCGGGTTGCCCGACAGCGCCTGCAACGTCGCCGGGGTAATGAAGCCGCAGGCCGCCTCGGTCATGACCACATGCACATCAAAGCCGCGTTCGCCCAACCGGCGCACCAGCTCCGCAGCCTTATACGCGGCGATGCCGCCGGTGAGGCCGAGGAGGATTTTCCTGCGTTCAATTTTTCTTGCAATATCAGGCACGTAGCGCTTCCCGCGGTAGGGGATGGCAAGTGTAACTGCAAACTCGGGGGCGGGTAAACCAAGGGCAGTCTGGGGCGTTCAACGATTACCCACCCGGAGCAACCCGATCATGGCAATTACCGACTGGCCGCTGGACGAACGCCCCCGCGAGAAACTGCTGGCCAAGGGGCCGCAGAGCCTGTCCGATGCCGAACTGGTGGCGATATTCCTGCGCACCGGCATCAAGGGCAAGAGCGCGGTGGAACTGGCGCGCACACAACTGACACGATTCGGTTCGTTGTCGGCACTGGCCGGTGCGGCAACGGAAACTTTCTGCGCCGAGCCCGGTCTGGGGCCAGCCAAGTACGCGCAACTGCAGGCGGCGCTGGAAATTGCGCGGCGCACACTGCGCGAAAAACTCGATGCTGGCGCCGCATTGTCTGCACCCGGTACGGTGCGCGATTATCTGCGGCTGGTGCTGCACGGGCGGCCGCACGAAGTATTTGTCGCGGTATTCCTCGACGCGCAGCATCGCGTGGTGGCGTCTGAGGAATTGTTCCGCGGCACGCTGACCCAGACCAGCGTTTACCCGCGCGAAGTGGTCAAACGCGCTCTGTATCACAACGCGGCTGCGGTGATTTTTGCGCACAATCATCCATCAGGCGTGGCAGAACCCAGCCGTGCCGACGAGGCGCTGACCACGGCGTTGAAACAGGCGCTGGCGCTGGTGGATGTGCGCGTACTCGATCATTTTGTCGTCGCCGGCGATGGTGCGTTATCCTTCGCTGAGCGTGGATTGCTGTAACATGTTGTTTTTATGGAATTTATTGTTTTTGTCCGACTGCCGGGGGTGACTCGTCCGGGTTGAGGCGGGCGGTCATTACAGTGTATGATCCGCCCTTTTCAGAATTTGCGGAGCACTGTCATGTCACGCGTTTGCGATGTCACCGGCAAGAAGCCGATGGTTGGGAACAATGTTTCCCATGCCAACAACAAAACTAAACGGCGTTTTCTGCCCAACCTGCACAAGCGGCGGTTCTGGGTGGAGAGCGAAAATCGCTGGGTGAGCCTGCGCGTATCGAGCACGGGCCTGCGCACCATCGACCGCAAGGGTATCGATGAGGTACTGGCTGACCTGCGCGAGCAGGGCATGCGCATTTAACCGAAGGAACGATCATGCGTGAGAAAATCAAACTGGAATCCACCGCCGGCACCGGCCACTTCTACACCACCACAAAAAACAAGCGCACCATGACTGAAAAGATGGAGATCAAGAAATTTGATCCGGTCGCGCGCAAGCATGTGATGTACAAGGAAGGCAAGATCAAGTAAGGTCTGCGCCGTCGCCGCAATAAAACAGCCCGCGTTAGCGGGCTTTTTTATTTGCGGCAAAAGCCCTTTCAAGAAATACGGTGTGGTTATACGCGGCGCATTATTCATACCGGATGGGATTGGTGCATTAGCCGTAATATAAAAGCCCGCGTCAGCGGGCTTTTATTTGCGGCAAAAGTCCCC
>JBBKXO010000009.1:0-11686 GCA_037969525.1 Burkholderiales bacterium
GCGTTGATCAAGACCGCAGGCATCAAGCAGCGCTGACCGCGGCAACTGATAGCCTGGTGACTGAAAACATCAGGTTGCCAGGGCCGGGGGCGGGCCTCGATTTTCATCAGGGCGCCGCAATGTAGGCGTAGTGCGGTTCCGTTCAGCTTACGAGGTGCCTTCCGGCTCGCCCTGCCACAGCATTTCGTAGCCGAGCTCCTTGCTCTCCGTGCACATTTCCGCCAGCGCGGCGAACTTGGCGTTGAACGCTTCGTCGGCATGGGATTTTTCGTGCTCTTCGAACGATTTCCAGTAGGTCACGATGGCGATGTGTTCATCAACGGTTTTGGACGCATTAAGTGAACCTTCGTCGGACAAAAAGCCCGAGAACTTGTACACCTGACCGGCGATGAAACCGCCCTTGTCGCCGCCATAGGTGTTTTTGACGACATTGCACATCTCGCCCAGCGCCAGTTCGACTTCTTCCAGGTCGACACCGGGCTTGAGCTTGACGGTGTTGAACAGCATTTTCGCCCCGAAGGGGATGGATACCGGATCAAACATGAGAGCCTCCTTGAATGCACAAGGATGGCAGATGCGGGCGCTTCCGGGAAATTAAAGGTGGTGCGACCGGCTATAGGCAGTGCTTATCCCGGTTTCTGCAGCATCACGATGCGGTTGCTGTTGGTGCCGCGCTCGTTGTTGCCAATGCCCCAGATGTTCGAGGTCTTGGTGAATTTCTGGGTGTTGATCAGGATGGCTTCGCAGCGGAATCCGGCGGCGGTGGCCAGCGGCACCACGGCTTCCTCCAGCTTGACCGTGCCGCGCTGCACTTCGCCGACTTCGAATGCGACCCAGCCCTGGGGGCGCGTGACCCGTTGCAGTTCCTGCAGCACGGCGAGCATTTCCGCCGACCAGTCATTCACTGAAGTCGCCATGGTGATGCCCTGACCGATGGCATCGGCATCGAGATTGTTAAACCAGCAGCGCAGCCAGTTGTCCTTGGCGTACTGCACGACATTCAGGAACGGCGGCGAGGTGACGGTGAGTTGCACGCAGTCGTCGGCGATGCCCGCTGTCAGGGCAGCCGATTCCTGATGGAACTGTGCCAGTGTGGCCGCCTGCTGCAAACGCCAGCGCGCTGCGGCGTTGATGTCGCTTTGCAATTGCATGGATTTGCGCAGGATCAGTGCGCGCACATCGCGGTATTCCGGACCCTTGCCGGTTTTTTCATTGATTTTTATCTGACTCTCGGCCGAAACCGCCTGGTTGGGCGGCAGTGTGTACGCTGAAAAGAATCCCGCCGAATGCCCGGTCAGCCGGTTGGTGGCGACCATGCGGATCCAGCGGTCGGCGTCGTCCTCTGCACCGCTGTCGCTGCGCTCGACGAGATAGGTGCGCAGGTTCAGCAGTTCGCGCTCGGTATCCGGGTGGTAGAACATCGTAAGATCGATGTCGTTCTGCCGTTTGGGCGCGAGTTTCAACGCCCGTAGCCGCACATCAATGCTCGCGATCAACGGCACTTCCAGTCGCGGACGCGTCAGTATGGCGGAGATCGGATTGACGTCATTGGCAATCACGTGGCGTCCCAGCAGCGCGGCTTCGATCGTGGTGGTGCCACGACCGCTGAACGGGTCGTAGATGATGTCGCCCGGTTTGCTCAGCCGGTCGATGAAATAGGCGGGCAGTTGCGGCTTGAAGCAGCCGCGATAGGACACTTCGTGCAGTGGATTGGCCTGGCGCTGTTTGCTGGTCCAGAACTCCTGTTCATAGACCGGCACATCGCCCATGCGTCGCGGCGGCTGGCTGGTGGTGCTGCGTTTCGCAGTGGCGCCGGATGCCAGATCGTGCGCGATGATAGATGCAACTGCGACCATGGCGTGCCTCTCCTTTGCCGGTAATTTGCAGCGGAGGGTACGCCCTGGTGACAAAAAGTACAAGTACTACAACCACTACTGTGACTACGACTGCGCAGGGATGGTTGGCGAGCCTCCGCGATGGAGGGTACGCTGATGCCGGAAAAAGTACAAGCCTTGAATGGCGGGTGCTGCTTATGCCGACAACAGATCGTCCACGGCTTCGATCCAGTGCCGCACCGGCAGCCTGGTCGCCGATTGCAGATGGGTCTGGCAGCCGATGTTGGCGGTGAGAATCTGCGCGGGGGATTGCGCAGTGAGTGCCTGGATCTTGTTTTGTTTGAGCTTTGCTGAGATTTTCGGTTGCAGGATGGAATAAGTGCCGGCCGAACCGCAGCACAGATGCGCGTTGGCCACTGGCGCCAGATCAAAGCCGAGCTCTGCCAGCAGAGCCTCGACGCGGCCCTGCTGCTTCAGTCCATGCTGCAGGGTGCAGGGCGCGTGAAAGGCAAACTTGCCGCTGGGACGATTGTTTGTAAGTAGTTGTTTTAAAGCATCTTTTTGTTCTGCTATGGCGACGCTGACGTCACGCGCCATGGCAGAGATGCGGCGCGCCCGTTCGGCATAGGCGGGATCGTGCGCGAGCAGATGACCGTAGTCAGTGATCATGACGCCGCAGCCACTGGCGGTGAACAGCAATGCCTCCGCGCCTTGTTCTATGTGCGGCCACCAGGCATCGATGTTGTTGCGCATGGCGGCGAGCGCCTGCTCCTGCGCATCCAGATGGAAAGTCACTGCGCCGCAGCAGCCGGCATTGGGTGCGCGCACCAGGGTGATGCCCAACTTGTCGAGGACGCGCGCAGCAGCAGCGTTGGTGGCCGGCGACAGCGCGGGTTGCACGCAGCCTTCGAGCACCAGCATGTGTCGCTGGTGCCCGCCGATGGGCCAGGGACGCGCGCGCGCAGGCTGGTCGGGGACCACGTCGTCCAGTACTTTCGGCAGCAGTGTGCGTGCAAGGCGGCCGGCGGCCAAAAGCGGATTGAACAACACAGGGCGCGGCAGCAGAGCGGCCAGCGCCTTGCGGCGCAGTTTCGCCATGCCGCTGCGTGGCACCTGCTGCGCGACCACAGCGCGGCCGATATCGAGCAGCCGGCTGTAGTTAACGCCGGACGGGCAGGTGGTTTCGCAGGCGCGGCAGGTCAGGCAACGATCAAGATGCAATTGGGTTTTCGCCGTTGCCTGCGCACCTTCGAGCACCTGCTTCATCAGGTATATGCGTCCGCGCGGTCCGTCGAGCTCGTCGCCGAGCAACTGATAAGTCGGGCAGGTTGCCGTGCAGAAACCGCAATGCACGCATTTGCGCAGGATGGCCTCGGCCTCGCGACCCTGCGGTGTGTCCTTGATGAAATCAGCGAGTCTGGTTTGCATGCAGTGCTTACATACCCGGATACAGCCGGCCCGGATTCAATATGCCCGCCGGATCCATCGCGTGTTTGACGCGGCGGTGCAGTTGCATCATGACTTCGGGAAGTGGATGGAAAGCGGTGGTTTTTGCATCTCCCCGGAACAGCGTGGCATGGCCATCACCGCTGCGGGCGGCGGCGCGTATGGTTTCCGCATCAGCATCGGACTTGAGCCAACGCAGCGCGCCGCCCCATTCATGCAGTTGCATGCCGGGCAGATCGACGAGGTGGGGCGTGCTTGATTTCAGTGACAGCCGCCACAGCGGCGTATCGCCGGAGAAAAACACATCGCGCTGGTCGCGGATGTCGCGCCAGAATTCTGCGGCATTGCCGACTTCTTCGCCGCCAATTTTGCTGGCTGCGGCCTTGACCGCCGGCGCGGCGCCGGCGAGCCGCACATACAGCCGCTTCTCAACATGGCAGGTGCCGGTGATCGGCAGCGGCCAGCCGGCCCATTGGTTCATCATCGCGATGGCTTCTTCCTTGGTGTGGTTGCGGCAGAGGGTCATTTCGGCCGCCGGCAACGGCAGCGCCTTCAGCGATATATCGAGGATCACGCCCAACGTGCCCAATGAGCCGGTTAACAACCGCGATACGTCATAACCGGCGACATTTTTCATGACCTGGCCGCCGAACTTCAGATCAATGCCGCGGCCGTCGAGGATACGCAATCCGAGCACGAAATCCCGCACCGAACCGGCGTACGGGCGGCGCGGCCCCGACAGGCCGGCGGCGATGCAACCGCCTAGAGTCGCGCCTGCGGCGAAATAGGGTGGCTCGAAGCCGAGCATCTGGCCCTTGTCGCGCATTGCCGATTCGATCTCCACCAGCGGCGTGCCGGCGCGTGCGGTGATGACCAGTTCCGTGGGTTCGTAGTCGATGATGCCGCGATACGCGGACACGTCGAGCAGGCTGCCCTTGGTCGGATTGCCATAGAAATCCTTGGTGCCGCCGCCGCGTATGCGCAATGGCTGCTTCGCATCGGCAGCGGTGCGGATAGTATCGGCAAATTGTTCAATAAGATTTTGCATTCATGCTGCAGAGTTCCGGTTAGCCACAGGGAGTGCGTAATGAACCTCCCTGAAAATCTACTCCGTGAAATCTGCGTCCTCCGTGACTGTTTTTAGAATCTTGGTAGTTCCGGAAACTTTTCCTGGCCGGCATGCACGTGCATGCGCCCGAACTCTGCGCAGCGGTGCAGCGACGGCACGGCCTTGCCGGGATTGAGCAGGCCGTGTTCGTCAAACGCGTGTTTCAGCGCATGAAAGGTTTCCAGTTCCGCGGTTTTGAACTGTATGCACATGGAGTCGATTTTCTCGATGCCCACGCCATGCTCGCCGGTGATGGTGCCGCCGACGTCTATGCACAACTTGAGGATTTCGGCGCCGAATTCCTCGGTGCGCTGCAACTGGTCGGCATCGTTGGCGTCGTACAGGATCAGCGGATGCAGGTTGCCGTCGCCGGCGTGGAATACATTGGCGCAACGCAGATTGTATTTTTTTTCCATCGCCGCGATGCCGCGCAGGACGTCGGCGATGCGTTTCCTGGGTATGGTGCCGTCCATGCAGTAGTAATCAGGTGACAGCCGGCCCACTGCCGGAAAGGCGGCCTTGCGGCCGGCCCACAGCTTCAACCGCTCGGCTTCGTCCCGGGACGTGCGCACGATGTGTGCGCCGCTCGCGGTCATGATGTCTTCGATGCGGCGGATTTCATCACGCACTTCTTCATGCGTGCCGTCGGACTCGGTGAGCAGGATGCCGGCGGCGTCGGTCGGATAGCCGGCATTGACGAATGGTTCGACCGCCTGCGTCGCCGCCTGGTCCATCAGCTCCATGCCTGCGGGACTGATGCCGGCGGCGATGACATTGGCCACGGCCTGGCCGGCGGCGCTGATGTCATCGAAGGCGGCCAGCACCACTTGCGCGGTTTCCGGGCACGGCAGCAGTTTTACGGTGATTTCGGTGACCACGCCGAGCAGGCCCTCGGAGCCCGTCAGCAGTGCGAGAAAATCATAGCCCGCGGCATCAAGCCCGCTGCCGCCGATCTCGACGATCTCGCCCTCGATGGAGGCGACGCGCAGTTTCAGGATGTTGTGCACCGTCAGGCCGTATTTCAGGCAGTGCACGCCGCCGGAGTTCTCCGCCACGTTGCCGCCAATTGAGCAGGCGATCTGGCTCGACGGGTCGGGGGCGTAATACAGTTCCAGCGGTGCCGCGGCTTCCGAGATGGCCAGATTGCGCACGCCGGGTTGCACGCGCGCGGTGCGTGCGACCGGATCGATCTCCAGGATATTCATCAGCTTGGCCAGCGACAGCAGCACGCCGTTGCCCAGTGGCAGGGCGCCGCCCGAGAGCCCGGTGCCGGCGCCGCGGGCGACCACCGGCACGCGCATGGCGTGGCAGACTTCGAGGATTTCGCAGACCTGCTGCTCGTCGACCGGCAGGGCCACCACCATCGGCACCTGGCGATAGGCCGACAGGCCGTCACATTCATAAGGCGTGACGTCTTCCTGTGCGAACAATACGGCCTCTTCGGGCATGAAGCGGCGCAGCGCGGCGCTGACCGCGCGCTGGCGTTCGAAATCGACGAGTGTGGCTTGCACCGGAGCGTTCATCGCCTGATTCTATATCACCCCAACCACTGCACGGCGAATGCACGGGCATTTTGTGCGAAACTCAGGGGTGTACCGGGCACTGTTGCCGCTGGCGGTGGATAGCCCGGATTTCAGCGCTTAATTGATTTGATGTATTGACTATTGAATTCACTATTGTTTTGAGAGAGAACCGACAATGAATGCAACGACCAAACGCCGCGGACCACTGGCCCGTTTTCGAGTGATCGACCTGACGCGCGTGCGTTCCGGACCGACGGCGGTGCGCCAGTTGGCCGACTGGGGAGCCGATGTGATCAAGATTGAAACGCCGCCGGGACTGAATCTGTCCGACGGCTGGGGCGGCAAGCGTACCGGCGCGGACTTTCAGAATCTGCATCGCAACAAGCGCGGCTTCACGCTGAACCTCAAGGATGCGGACGGGGTGAAGATATTCCATCAGCTGGCCAAATCGACGGATGTGGTGGTCGAGAATTATCGCCCCGACGTCAAGTTCCGCCTCGGCATCGATTACGAGTCGCTGAAGAAGGTGAACAAAAAAATCATCCTCGCCAGCATTTCAGGTTTTGGCCAGACCGGTCCGTACGCCAAGCGTCCGGGATTCGACCAGGTCACTCAGGGCATGGGCGGACTGATGGCGATCACCGGTGAACCGGGTCGTGGTCCCATGCGTGCCGGCTGCGCGGTGTCGGATTCGGCGTCGGGCCTGTATTGCGCGCTGGGCATCATGACCGCGCTGCTGGAGCGCGAAGAATCCGGCGAAGGGCAGTGGGTGGAGGTGTCACTGCTCAATGCGATGATTGCGCTGACCGACTTTCAGGCGGCGCGCTGGACGGTGGAGCATGAAGTGCCGCAACAGGCCGGCAACGACCATCCGACTTCAATCCCCACCGGCGTGTTTCAGACCTCCGACGGTTACATGAATATCGCTGCCGGCGACAACGAAATGTTCGCACGGTTGTGCAAGGCGCTGGGTACTGATGGCCTCAATGAAAAACCTGAATTCAAGGACCGTGCTTCGCGCTCGAAAAACCGCGTCGCGCTGAACGAGGCCCTGCAGGCGGCGATGATCAAGAATGACAAGGCTCACTGGACCGCGCGTTTCGAGGAAGGCGGCGTCGCCGGCGGCCCCATCTACAAAATGGACGAAGTGTTTGCCGATCCGCAGGTGCAGTACAACAAGATGGCGGTGCCGGTGACCATCCCGGGTGTGGGCGACGTTGCGCTGGTCAATCAGCCGGTGCGGCTGTCACGTACGCCGCACGAGATTCGCAGCATTACTCCGGACTGCGGCGAGCACACCGACGATATCCTGCGCGAACTGGGCTACAAGGATGGCGACATAGCCGACTTGCGTAAACGCAATGTCGTTTAAAGCGGCATGATCCGCGTCGTTCAGGATGACGCGCCGCCCGGTGCGCCGGTGTTCACCACGGTGATCCCGGTGCGCTGGGGCGACATGGATGCTGAAGGCCATGTCAACAACACCGGGTTTTTCCGCTTCATGGAAGAAACCCGCATGCGCTGGATTTCCGGCATGGGCCTGCCCACCATGCCGCCGCATCCGGTGATTGTGCTGTTGAACGCCGCCTGCCATTACGCGCGGCCGCTGGGCTATCCGGCGACCGTGGAGGCAGCGTTGTCGATCGGGCGACTGGGACGCACCAGCGTACAGACCCATTACACCCTGCGCCATGTCGAGGCCGGCGCCGTCTGTGCCGAGGGTTATGCGACCCTGGTGTGGTACGACATGCAGCAGCAGAAAGCGGTGCCGCTGCCGGAACAGATCAGGGCCGCGTGTGCGGCAGCAGGCTGATCACGGAGCTAATGCCGGATGCGTTGCGCGTCTTATTGAACGCGGATGCCCGTTTCCTTGATGATGGTGGCCCACGTCGCCGACTCCTTCTTGACGCGCGCGGCGAGCTTCTCGGGCGTTAAGGGGTCCTGCTGTAGACCGAGGCGTTCCATGGAAGCGCGCACGTCGGCCGTTTGCAGCGCCTTGACGGAGTCCTGGTGTATGCGCGCAACGATGTTCTTCGGCGTCCCGCTCGGCACGACCAGCCCGTACCACTGGATCGCCTCGAAGCCCGGGTAGCCGGACTCCGCGACCGTGGGCACGTCGGGCGTGGTGCTGCCGCGCTTGAGGCCGGTGCTCGCCAGCGCACGCACCCGTCCGGCCTTGATGTGCTCGATCGTCGAGGCGGTGGAACTGACGTTCAACTGGATCTCGCCCCCGAGGATTGCGGCGATTGCGGGACCCGCACCCTTGTACGGGACATGCAGCATGTCGACCTTGGCCACCTTCTTGAACAGCTCGGCCGCGAGATGGTTCGAGCTGCCCACGCCGGCCGATCCATGACGCAGCGCGCCGGGCTTCGCTTTGGCCAGCGCAACGAGCTCCTTGATCGTCTTCGCCGCAACCCCGGGATGCACCACCAGTATCTGGTCGCTGATCGCCAGGATGACGACGGGCCGCAGGTCTTTCTCGACGCTGAACGGCAGCTTATAGAGACTCGGGTTCGCGGTCAGCTGGGTATCGAGCGCCAGCAACACCGTGTAACCGTCCGGACTCGCGCGGGCGACGATCTCACTGCCGATGTTGCCGGCGGCACCCGTGCGATTGTCCACGACCCAGTTCTGGCCCATGGCGTCACTCAACTTCGGTGCGACGATGCGGGCGGTGGTATCGACACCGCCGCCGGGCGAGAACGGGACGACCAGCCGTACAGGGCGGGTCGGATACGAAGGCTCGGCGGCCTGCGCGGCGCCGGCGGCGATGCAAAAGCCAAGCAGGGCAATGGCATTCGTGATGCAACTTGGGCGGACGTGGCTCAACATGTGGTTCTCCTCGTTTTGATTTAATTCCGACAGTCGATGCATCGCATTCTCGAATGCGGTCACTCTCGGGAGCATGGGATTATTAAAACATTTTTTTCGCTGACGGTCACTGTATCGCCCGCTCGGGGCACTAGCGGACATTTAACAGACAAACATAAACCCCGCCGAAGCGGGGTTTATGTAAAGGTAAAGGCAAATAGGAACTAAGCGGCTTGCTGCTTCTTCCTACTAACGACCCAGCCCAGCAGTCCTCCCCAAACACATCATCGCGTGGACCTCGGGTTTGGGGATTGCGGCCGTGAACTGAAATGTACCCGTCCCATAGCGGCCCGATGAGCTAAAAACAGGCTCTGCGATCGTCGGAAAGTAAAGAGAAATGTCGGCCGAATTGCAGGGACGCCGGAGATCCCGGCGCCGACAGCTTCCTGGTTTACGACTTACCGTAACGTGCTTTCGCCGCTGCCATGCAACTGCCTTTGGCATCACCCGAAAAATCGTCGCATTTCTCCTTCGCCACAGCGTATTCTGCATCGCGCTTTTTTTCCGCCGCGACCTTGCGCGCATCAGCCGATGTCTCACCGGCAGTCCGGCCTGCAGCCGAAGTTCTCGTCCTTGCCTTGGCATCGGCCTTGGCTGCAACTTCTGCAGACTTGGCTTCCTTCAAGCAGACGTCTTTCGCGTTACCAGACTTATCGTCACATTTTTCCTTGGCCACCGCGTAAGCAGCTTCCGCCTTGGCGGCGAGCACCTGGTAGCGGGTCTTGTCACCCGGCTTGTAACTGTCCTCGAGTTCGGCCCTGGCAATGTTCTCCTTGCCCTTGGCGTCGGCTATGCATATATCCTTTTTATTGCCCGCCATCGAGTCGCAGCCGGCTTTGTCCAGTTTGTACTGGTCTGCGATTTTGGCATTGTTGTCTTTGTATTCATCTTTCGACAGACCTTGCGCCATTACGCCAGTGCTGAATGCGATACCAACCGCGACGGCGATCATGCTGATATTGAATTTGTTCATTGCTTTTCCTTTGTGGACTGCTTTGAAAATCTTTCTTTGCTATTGCAGTGATGTTTTGAAAGGGATGCATAGCATCCCTGCAGCCCCATCACATTGGGCGATCATTCAACTTCTGCTCGTTCTGCCAGAGGGCAAGCTGTTTTTCTGCTTCGTCCTTGGAAACGCCGTAAGCCTCCTGGATCTTGCCCGCAAGCTGGTCGCGCTTTCCCGCAATCACATCCAGTTGGTCATCGGTAATCTTGCCCCACTGCTGTTTGGCCGTGCCTTTGAATTGCTTCCAATTGCCTTCGATACGATCCCAGTTCATTTTGGTTGCCTCGGTCGGGTTGATTGATAATCGGCACCGGGCTTGACACCCGGCGACTGACGCTCTCCGTCACAGGAGGCATCCTCTCGCCTTTGCGTATTCCTCTCGGTGCGCTGTCACGCTTAGCGTGCAGAATCGGTCTGCCCTTTGGCAGGTTTACCTTCCACGCAGGGAGCTATAGCTATTCCGCCCCAATTTCTCGGTCAAGTGGGACCGCCTTCTGGCGTGCATCGCACGCCTCCAGTCGACCCTTTGACTCAAACGTTATCGAACGGCCGTTTCGACCCGAAGCGGACATTCAGGAAAAACAAAAACCCCGCCGTTAAGCGGGGTCTGTGTGAGGGCTAGTCAGTGGGTGCAGTCCAGCCGAGTTTGCAGTACAACGAACATCAGATAATTTAACCCCGGACCCTACACCAGCCTGCAGCTAATTCCTGGGTGCAAATCAGAGGCAGGGGATAGGGATTGCCGGCTGATGAAAAAGGGCGTTTAAAATGGCTATCCGTGAATCAACCAGCGGCAACTCATGACTGTCCCAGGCGATAATTACATTCCAACGCCAACCGGCCACGTCTCAAAGATGGAAACAAACCATGAAAAATAAAAGAAATGCCCTTCTGATCCTGACTTCGCATACCGAGCTTGGCTCAACAGGGCGCGGAACAGGGTTCTACTATGATGAGATGGCCACGCCGTACTGGGCGTTGGTTGATGCCGGGTTTGAAGTCGATATCGCATCGGTCAAGGGCGGCGAAGCCCCTCCTGATCCCAAGACGCTGGTCGAACCTGATAAGCGTCCGCCTATGGTCGCGCGCTTTATGGACAATGACGAAGCGATGGAAAAACTTCGCAAGACTTCCAAAGCCGAAGACGTTGATGGCAGTTCATACGATTGTGTGTTTCTGCCTGGCGGTCATGGTGCGATGTGGGATTTTGATACGAACACTATCGGCAAAATCGTAGGTGACGCCTGGGCAGCGGGCGCTGTAGTGGGAGCGGTCTGTCATGGTCCATCTGGCCTGCTTCAGGCCAAACGTCCGGACGGCGAGCCACTGGTTAAAGATTTAAAAGTGAATAGCTTCACCAACGCGGAAACGGATCAGATCAAGCTCGTGGGAATAGAGCCGTTCCTGCTCGAAAGCCGGTTGCGTGAACTAGGCGCCAAATTTGAGTGCAGTGATAATTTTACGAGCCACACGGTTAGTGATGGGCGTTTGGTCACCGGACAAAACCCACAGTCAACTGTGGCAATTGCGAAATTATTAATCGAGGCCATTGAGGCCAATAAAAATAAAATGTTATAAATCAACAACTTATAGTAAATTCCCCGTCCCGCCACTCATCTAGCGACGGGTCGGCACGTAATCGTCGGGCGCGCCCGGCGGTATCGGCGGATTTTTTTTCAGGCTGTCCTGAAAGCCGTCAATCAGGCGCCGGTTCGGGCCGCGCACCCTGCTGCATTCCGTGCCGATTTCGGTTTCTTCCTTGGGATCGCGCGTGAGATTGAAGAGCCACGGCGTTTCCAGATGGATGGGGCCGGTGTTGGGTTCGGGTTCCCAAACCATATGCATTTTCCAGTCGCGCCACTTCGCCGCGCGCAGTTCCTGCTTGATGTAATAG
>JBBKXO010000010.1:0-5037 GCA_037969525.1 Burkholderiales bacterium
CGTGCGGTTCGTTTAGATTTCGCCGGTTTCGCTTTTCGATCGCGCGCGACCGGCGCCGGCGGCAGTCCGGTGTGCTGGGTGCGGAAGGATTGGTACTTGCGCGGCTGCCGCGCGCCTTCAGGCTTGAGTCCCGTGCCGGCCGGCTGGAAAGTCGGTACCAGCTGGTGTTTACCGCTGCCGATCAAGTCGCGCCGGCCCATGCGCCGCAACGCCTCGCGCAACACTGGCCAGTTCTCAGGATCGTGATAACGCAGCAGCGCCTTGTGCAGCCGACGTACCCGCAGCCCCTTGGGAATGATCACATCCTCGCTGTCGCGCGTAACCTTACGCAGCGGATTCTTGCCCGAGTGATACATCGCCGTCGCCGTTGCCATCGGCGAGGGCAGGAATGCCTGCACCTGGTCGGCACGGAATCCGTTCTGTTTCAGCCACAGGGCCAGCTCCAGCATATCCTGGTCGGTGGTACCGGGGTGAGCCGCGATGAAATAGGGAATCAGGTACTGCTCCTTGCCCGCCGCTTTGGAGTATTTGTCGAACAGTTCCTTGAATTTGTAATAAGAGCCGACACCGGGCTTCATCATTTTCGACAACGGCCCTTCGCCTATCGCTTCCGGCGCGATTTTCAGGTAACCGCCGACATGGTGCTGCGCCAGTTCCTTGACGTAATCCGGCGACTCGATCGCCAGGTCATAACGCACGCCCGAGGCGATCAGCACTTTCTTGATGCCGGGCAGTTCGCGCGCGCGGCGGTAGAGACCGATCAGCGGCGCATGGTCGGTATTCAGGTTCGGGCATACCCCCGGATAGACGCAGGATGGGCGGCGGCAGGCCGATTCAATTTCCTTGCTCTTACAGGCCAGCCGGTACATGTTGGCCGTCGGTCCGCCCAGATCTGAAATCACGCCGGTAAACCCCGGAGCATCATCACGAATGTGCTCGATTTCACGGATGATGGAATCTTCCGAGCGGTTCTGGATGATGCGGCCTTCATGCTCGGTGATTGAGCAGAACGTGCAGCCGCCGAAACAGCCGCGCTGGATGGTGACCGAGAACCGGATCATGTCGAAGGCTGGAATTTTCGCCTTGCCGTAGGCCGGATGTGGCGAGCGCGCATACGGTAACTCGTACAACGCATCCATTTCCTTCGTGGTCAGTGGTAACGGTGGAGGATTGATCCACACTTCCCGGTCGCCGTGACGCTGCACCAGCGCGCGCGCGTTGCCGGGATTGGATTCGACATGCAGGATGCGCGAGCCGTGCGCATACAGCACCGCATCCTGCTCCACGGTCTCGTACGACGGCATGCGAATCACGCTGCGCGCGCGATCGGCATTTTTCACTTCGCGGATGAATCGCACCACTTTCGCGCCATCGGGCGTTGGCGCCGACCCGCTTTTGGCCATCTCTTCTTCGGTCGCATAGGGATCGACCGGCGGATTCAGCGGCCCCGGCATGTCGATGCGCGAGGAATCGATTTCGATCCAGTCCGCGGGTGTCGCCGCGCGCACAAACGCCGTGCCGCGGACGTCGGTAATGCTGTCCACTGTCGCCCGCGCCGCCAGACGGTGTGCAATGTCCACAATCGCGCGCTCGGCATTGCCGTACACGAGGATATCGGCCTTGGCGTCGATCAGCACCGAGCGCCGCACTTTCTCCGACCAGTAATCAAAATGCGCGATGCGCCTGAGGCTGGCTTCTATGCCGCCGATAACAATGGGCACATCGGAATAGGCTTCGCGCGCGCGCTGGCTGTAGACGATGACTGACCGGTCGGGCCGTTTCGCCGGTTCGGCGTTCGGGGTGTAAGCATCATCGCTGCGCACCCGGCGATCAGCGGTGTAGCGGTTGACCATCGAATCCATGTTGCCGGCAGTGACCCCGAAGAACAACTTGGGCCTGCCCAGCGCGCGGAAGGCATCAACGCTGTGCCAGTCGGGCTGGGCGATGATGCCGACGCGGAACCCCTGCGCCTCCAACAGCCGACCGACTATAGCCATGCCGAAGCTAGGGTGATCGACATAAGCGTCGCCGGTCACGAGAATGATGTCGCATTCGTCCCAGCCGAGCCCATCCATCTCGGCGCGAGACATTGGCAGGAAGGGGGCCGTGCCGAAGCGTGCCGCCCAGTACTTGCGGTGGCTGAATACGTCTTTCGGGGCTACGGTGGCGACTTGCATGAGTGCATTATAAGTCGCGCACCTCCGGTAACCCTAACGGCACTGATAACGGCTGCGCGTGCACGCCCTGGCTGTCAACACTCAGCCGCTAACCGATTTTCCCCAGAGTTCGTCCCGGTCGCCACACTTTTGGCGCCGCGCGCTCGTATTGCGGCGCGTACTTGGCCTCGACGCCGAGGCTGACTGCCGCGTGCTGTGGCCAGCGCGGATTAAACAACATCGCCCTTGCCATTGAAATGAAATCGGCCTGACCATTGGCAATGATGGCTTCGGCCTGGTGCGGATCGGTAATCATGCCCACGGTACCGGTGGTGATGCCGGCTTCTTTTTTGACACGCTCGGCGAACGGCACCTGATAGCCGGGACCAACGGGAATTTTTGCGTCAAGCACGACACCGCCACCGGACACCGTGACATAAGCACAGCCTGCGGCTTTCAGCGCGCGGGCATAAGCCACCGCGTCATCGGGCGTCCAGCCGCCTTCGACAAAGTCTGTGCCGGAGATTTTCGCGCCCACCGCCCGCTCTGACGGAAATACCGCGCGCACTGCGCTGAACACTTCCAGCGGAAAACGCATGCGATTATCCAGGCTGCCACCGTATTCATCGTTACGCTGGTTCGACAGCGGCGACAGAAATTCCGACAGCAGATAGCCGTGGGTGGAATGAATTTCGATGAAATCGAGGCCGATGCGCGCCGCGCGCTGTGCTGACTGCACAAAAGCCTGTATCAGTTGCAGCATGTCGGCCCTGCTCATTGCCCGCGGAGTCGGCCAACCGGCGGCCAGCGGCACCGCTGACGGCGCCACCGTCTGCCACGCACCCTCGTCTGGTTGTAAATAACCGTGACCTTCCCACGGCCGGTGCGCTGACCCCTTGCGCCCGGCATGAGCAAGCTGTACTCCCAGCAGTATTGGTGAAATGCTGCGCACGTAGTCGACAACTCGTTTCATCGCCGCTTCGTTGGCGTCGGAATACAGCCCCACGCAATGCGGTGTGATATGCCCTGCCGGCGTCACGCCCGTCATTTCTATCACCAGCATGGATGCGCCGGATATTGCCAGAGTACCCAGATGCATGATGTGCCAGTCGGTCATCGAGCCGCCGATGGCGCTGTACTGACACATCGGCGCAACGGTGATGCGGTTGGACAATGTGCGGTTGCCGATCTGCACCGGCGTGAACAGTTGTGCACTCATTTCATCCCCCGAAATAACCAATGATGCGCCACCACAGATAACTCAGCGGAATCAGCGCCACGATGCTGATCAACGCCAGCACCGCCGTCATGCGCAAAGCGGTGCGCACCGTTATATTTGCCGCCTGCAGGCCCACTACCACCGGCGGAACCTGGTAAGGCAGGATCAGAGTCGAAAAACCCACGGCTATAGTCATCAACGCGGTCTTGATCGGCCAGCCAGTGGCTTCCGCAATATGCCCCGCCAGCGGCGCCAATAGCGCGGGCTGCGATGGGTTGGTCGTCAACAGTCCGGCGAAGGTTGCGATCAGGCTGAGTATGCCGAAATTGGTTGCGTCGGCACCGCGCTCGAGCACGATGACGCTGAGCAGCGCATGGCCGATAGCCGCGCTCACACCGGAATCGAGCATGACCGAACCCAGGCCAAGGATGGCGCCAACATAGAAAAACGCACCGAATCGTACGCGCTCCTGGAACAGGTTCACCGGCACCGCACCGACGCGGGGCATCATTGCCATCACCGCTGCGGCCAGCGCAATCCAGCCGGAATGGATGTGGTGCAGGAAATCCGTCGACCAGAACGCCAGTGCCGTGCAGAGTATGACAAGCAATCGCTTTTCCTCGATGCTCATTGCGCGCAGTTCGACAGCGGCGGTCGCCGTCTGCGTCTGCGCCGGAAACAGCCAGCACGTAACCGCGATGATCAGCGCGCCCTTGACCAGTCCCATCACCGGAAACTGCACCCACAGGTATTCAGCGTAGATCAACTGCACGTTGTATAGCGTCTCGGCGGCGCCGGCGAGCACCAGATTCGGTGCGTTGGCTGGCAGTATCGCCGTGCCGCACTGGAATGTCGCCAGTATCGTCGCCAGCAGCACACCATTATGACCCGAGCTGCCCGGTTGCAGGCCGTGACGCTCCGCCACGGCTGCAAGTATGGGCACCAGCAGCAGAATACGTCCGACCGTCGCCGGCATCAGAAACGACAGCACAACCGACACCGCCACCGCGGCCGCCACGAGTTGCTGGTAACTGAGTGTGCTCTCGCCCAGTACGGTGCGCGCGATGCGCTCGCCCAGCCCTGTCACCCGCACCGCTTCTGCAATCACCAGGCCGCCGAGCACCAGCCACAGCGTTCCCGACGCGAATCCGGAAAAAATAACCGCGGGACTGGCGATCTTAAACAGGATCGCCAGCACGAAGAAAATCAGCGCCACCAGATACTCCGGCAACGAACCGATGGCCCACAGCCCCATCACCAAAAACAGCAGCGCACCCGCATGCATCGTATGCGGTGCTACGCCTGCCGGCGCGGGCAGAAAAAAAATGACGGCGGCTGCGATCACCACGGCCGCCGTCAGCACAGATCCAGGTTTCATCATCAGGAGTTCGGGCTCGCTCCGAAGAATTATGTTAACTAGTTGATTTTTTTGTAGTTTTCAATTATGCCGCAGTGCCTGGCACCATTATTTCTGCTTGAACTTCGCTGCCAGCGCCTCGGTGCCGCGCGCCAGCATCACCAGATGAGAGCCCACCGCCACGAACAAATAACCCATATCGAGACAACGCTGACCGTCCGCCTCACCGACGAGGATGCCCGGCGCCTTGCCGGCCTTGGTGATGCGCTTGGCGGCATCCTCCATCACTTTCCACACCTCCGGAT
>JBBKXO010000011.1:0-6231 GCA_037969525.1 Burkholderiales bacterium
AAGCGTCCGGCGGGTTTCAGCCCGAGTTGCAGCGCCAGTGCGGCATTGTTGCCGATCCCGGGATGAGCATCCAGCGGCAGGTGGTAGGCGAACAGATTCAGGTCATGCTCCAGCAGCCGACCGATACGCTGGCGGCGCATGCCGGTGATGCGTGCGTCCTCGCCACGCCAGAAATAACCATGATGCACGATCAGGGCATCGGCACCGGCAGCGACGGCAGCGTCAATCAAAGCCGCCGATGCCGTTACACCGGTGATAATCATCTTGACTTCGGCGCGCCCTTCCACCTGCAGCCCGTTTGGGCAATAATCACGAAAATCAGGGACTTGCAAAAAATCCGCAAGATAGCTTTCAAGCGCTGCGCGTTCCATAACAATTACCCGGAATCCTAAAAAGCCATTGTAACCGCGACCTCGCGGAACCCGCCCCATGAAAAAACTCTGGCTCATCTTCAGCCAAACCGCAACGGTATGCCTCGCCGTGCTGTTCATAATCAGCACCCTGCGCCCCGATCTGCTCAACGGCATGCCGCAGAATGCGGTGGTCACCATCCGCCAGCCGGACACGAACACCAGCGCACCGCGCACCGGCTCATACAACGACGCCGTACGCAAGGCCATGCCGGCCGTGGTCAATATCTACACTACCAAGGCCGTCAAGGCGCAGCAGCACCCGCTGCAGAATGACCCGCTGTTCCGCTTTTTCTTCGGGGAACAGCCTGAGATGCAAAGCCAGCCCAGCACCAATCTCGGCTCCGGCGTCATCGTCAGTGATTCCGGTTACATCCTGACCAACAGCCATGTGGTCGAAGCCGCCGACGGCATCGAAATCGCACTCGCTGACACCCGGCGCGTCAATGCTCGCGTCGTCGGCACCGACCCGGAATCGGACCTCGCAGTACTCAAGATTGATCTGCCGAAACTGCCGGCGATCGCTTTTGGTCAGCCCGAAAGTGCGCGTGTCGGTGACGTGGTACTGGCGATCGGCAATCCATTCGGTGTCGGCCAGACCGTGACCATGGGGATCGTCAGCGCACTGGGGCGCAGCCACCTGGGCATCAACACGTTCGAAAATTTCATCCAGACCGACGCCGCGATCAATCCCGGCAATTCGGGCGGAGCGCTGGTTGATATCAACGGCAACCTGATCGGCATCAACACGGCGATCTACTCAAAAACGCCGGGCGGCGCCTCGCTGGGCATAGGATTTGCAATTCCCGTCAGCACGGCCAAATCAGTCATGGAGCAGATCATCAAGACCGGCGGAGTGCAGCGCGGCTGGATCGGTGTCGGCGTTCAGGAAATGACCCGTGAAATTGCGGAATGATTCAAGTTGCCTGCTGTACGCGGCGCGTTGATCACCGAGGTCTTCCGCGGCACACCGGCTGACCGTGGCGGCGTGAAAGTGGGCGATGTGCTGGTGGCGGTCGAGGGTAGCCCGGTGACGGACTCGGCCACCATGCTCAATCTGATCGCCGCGCTGGTGCCGGGAAGCCCGGCCACGCTGCGCGTACTGCGCGAGGCTAAAGAATTTGATTTGAAAATCACCGTCGGCCGGCGGCCGAAACAACAGCGCAAGGAATGACGCGCGGCTGCGTCCCGGGTCAGCTGTTCGGACGGCCGCGCTCTTCGGCCTCGATGCGGTCAAGTTCGGCGTTCTGAGCCTCGTCCGTAGGCGCCTGGTATTCGCCATCATCGGCCGGCGCTGCCCGCTTGGGTACGAAACGCGCCGCCAGCAAGCCCACTTCAAACAGCAGGCACATGGGGATCGCCAGCAGCAGCTGAGACACCACATCGGGCGGCGTGACAATCGCGGAAATGATAAATGCGACCACAATGAAATAAGGCCGGATGCTGCGCAGCTGCTCCAGTGTCACCAATCCCATGCGCGTCAGCATCACCACCACGATCGGCGTCTCGAAGGTTAGTCCGAAAGCGAGAAACATGGTGATTACGAAATTCAGGTAGTTCTCGATGTCCGGTGCGACCGTTATGCTCTTGGGGGCGATCTGGTTGATGAAGTGGAACACCGTGTTGAACACAAAGAAGTAGCAAAACGTGATGCCGACCACGAACAGTAATGTGCTCACCACCACCAGCGGCATCACCAGGCGTTTTTCGTGGCTGTAGAGTCCGGGGGCGACGAACGTCCACGCCTGGTACAGCGTATAAGGCAGGGTCAGGACGAAAGCCAGCATCATCGCCACCTTGATCGGCACCAGAAACGGCGTCACCACGCCGGTCGCGATCATTTTTGCGCCTTCAGGCAGCGCGCGCATCATCGGCGTTGCCAGCAGGTCGTAGAGGTCGGATGCAAACGGAATCAGTATCAACAGCATCACGATGAACACGATCACCACGCGCAGCAGGCGATCGCGCAACTCGACCAGATGGGAAATGAAGGTGTCTTCGCTCACTGCAGGAATGCCATTACGCCGGCTTCCCGTTGTCCGCGCTGTTTGCCGGGGCGGCCGTGCCGGTTGCAGCCGGGGCAGCTGGCTCCTGCACTGCGGCCTGCGCGTCGTCGCCTATTTTATTCATTTCGCTTTGTGCAGAATGTATTTCCTCATTGACTGACTGCTCAACGGAACGTGCCGCGTCCTGCATGCTCGACTGCAGTTTGCGCAGGTCATCAAGCGCCATTTCGCGGCTGATATCGGACTTCACATCGTTGACGTAGCGCTGCATGCGACCGAACAGGTGTCCCACCGTGCGCGCCACCTTGGGCAGGCGCTCCGGTCCGATGACGATCAGCGCCACAACAGCGATGACCATCATTTCGGAAAATCCGATATCAAACATGGGGTGAGAAACGTGAAGGGTGAATGTTCAAACGTGAATCCGGTCAGCCGGCGGGAACATACCCGCCACCGCATTCAAATTTCAACGCCCACGATTCACGACTTCGTGGATTCCTTGCGCGCCTCACCGTCAATGGTCTGGCCGGTGGAAGGCGGTATTTCGCCTTTGGCCTGGTCAGTCTTGCCATCTTCGGGTTGTTTCATGCCTTCCTTGAATCCCTTGACCGCGCCGCCCAGGTCGGAGCCGATGTTGCGCAGTTTCTTGGTGCCGAACACCAGTACTACCACCAGCAACACGATCAACCAGTGCCAGATGCTGAACGAACCCATATGACGCTCCTCATTGTCCGTGCGCAGGCACGGTGTGAAATCGATACGCGCAGCACTCATTGCACCGCGCTCTTTACAAAAACCTGCCGTACACCCTCAGTACGCTCTCTCCATGCGTACTATTTGCGCGACGCTTTTTCAACGACTCCGGACATGCCCTCGCGCCGCTGCAGTTCCGCCAGCACTTCTGCGGGCCCGACACCGTGCCAGGCCAGCAGTACCATGGTGTGAAACCACAGGTCCGCCGTCTCGCGGACGACATGCAGTTTATCACCCTCCTTGGAAGCGAGCAGGGTCTCTGCCGCCTCTTCCAGCACCTTGCGCAGGATCGCATCTTCGCCCTTGGCGTAGAGGCTGGCGACGTACGAACCCGCCGCATCGGCACTCTTGCGTGAGGCGATGGTCTCGCCCAGCCGTAGCAGTATGTCCTGCGATGTCGTATCTTTTTTCGTCATTGCCGATAATTGTCGTACATCACTGCTTGTAAATCGCCTTGGGATCCTTCAACACCGGATCGACCTCAATCCAGTTCCCGTCGCGCAATTCATAAAAAAAACAGCTGTGCCGGCCGGTATGGCAGGCAATGCCGCCAATCTGCTCCACCTCGAACAGCACGACATCCTGATCGCAGTCTAGGCGAATCGCCCGCACTTTCTGTACATGGCCGGACTCTTCGCCTTTGTGCCAGAGTTTACGGCGTGACCGCGACCAGTAATGCGCTTCACCGCTGGACACCGTCTGCTGCAGCGCCTCACGATTTGCCCACGCCACGGTCAGCACGCGCCCGGAGCCGGCTTCCTGCGTGACCACAGGAATCAAGCCATCAGCGCTCCAGTGTATGCGGTCCAGCCAGTTCGGGGCCATGGTCTCGAGTCGCAGCAGTGCTGCCGCCACAAAAATTTATAACCTGTTGATTTTAATTGTTTTTTTAAATCACTACAAGCGCACTTCTATACCCCGCGCCGCCATGTATTCCTTGGCCTGGCGCACCGAATACTCGCCGTAGTGAAATATGCTGGCCGCGAGCACCGCGTCGGCACGGCCGGTGGTCACGCCATCGGCCAGGTGATCGAGGTTGCCCACGCCGCCGCTGGCGATGATCGGTATATCCAGCGCCGAGGAAAAGGCGCGGGTCAGCTCCAGGTCGAAACCCGCGCGCGTGCCGTCGCGATCCATGCTGGTCAGCAGGATTTCTCCGGCTCCCAGCGCCTGCATTTTCCGGCCCCACGCCACCGCATCGAGCCCAGTCGCCTTGCGCCCGCCGTGGGTGTATACCTCCCAGCGCAACGGGTCGGATCCCGCCACGCGCTTGGCATCAACGGCGACGACGATGCACTGCGCTCCGTAACGGCCGGTGGCGTCTGCGACCAGCTGCGGGTTCTGCACTGCGGCGGTGTTGATGCTGACCTTGTCGGCCCCCGCGTTGAGCAGCCGGCGCACGTCATCAACGGAGCGCACCCCCCCGCCCACGGTCAACGGGATGAAAACCTGTGCGGCGACATCCTCGATGATGTGCAGGATCAGATCCCGGTCATCACTGCTCGCAGTAATGTCCAGAAAAGTCAGTTCATCAGCACCCTGGTCGTCATAGCGCCGTGCGATCTCGACCGGATCGCCGGCGTCCTTCAACTCGACGAAATTGACCCCCTTGACCACGCGACCGGCGTTGACGTCCAGGCAGGGAATAATGCGTTTGGCGAGGCCCATGCGGCGGACTGTTTACGGGAACCGGCCGGGTTGGCAGCGTAGAGACAGGACGGCGCGGTAGTAGCGGCGCTTGTTGCCCGCTCCCCGGGTCATCCCCTCACTTGTCACCGGCTTTAGAGAGCTGATCGGCAAGCTTCTGCGCTTCGCCGAAATTGAGCGTGCCCTGGTAGACCGCGCGCCCGGTAATGGCGCCGGTAATGCCTTCGGCTTCAACAGCGCAAAGTCTTTTGACGTCTTCAAGGTCGGTAATGCCGCCGCTGGCGATCACCGGCACGTTGAGTTGACGGGCCAGTGCAACCGTAGCTTCGATATTGACCCCGGTCAGCATGCCGTCACGGCCGATGTCGGTGTAGATCACAGCTTCAACACCGTAATCCTCAAATTTCTTTGCCAGATCGATGACGTCGTGGCCCGTCATTTTCGACCAACCGTCTACAGCGACCTTGCCGTCCTTGGCATCCAGCGCAACGATGATGTGGCCCGGGAACGCCGTGCAGGCTTCCTGCAGGAATCCCGGGGTCTTCACGGCCGCAGTGCCGATGATGATGTGGGCTATGCCGGAGTCGATATAAGACTCGATGGTATCCAGGTCGCGAATTCCCCCGCCCAGCTGTACCGGCAAGTCGGTGCCCACTGACTTTACGATGGCCCTGATCGCGGCCCTATTTTTGGGTTTGCCCGCAGCGGCGCCGTCCAGATCCACCACGTGCAGGCGACGTGCGCCCTGATCCAGCCATTGTTTAGCCATGGCGCCGGGATCTTCAGAAAAGATCGTGGCATCGTTCAGGTCGCCCTGCTTCAGGCGTACGCACTTGCCGTCCTTCAAATCGATGGCGGGAATAATCAGCATGAGATAGTTTGAATTGCGAAACCGAGTTGAGTCGGGATGTGCGGCAACAGTTGAGCCGGATCAGGAATGGTGTGCAGAAAAATTAGCGGAAAGATAGCGGAATAAATTCGGCAGATACATTGCAGTGATATCAATAATACTACAGCAGCAGGGTTTGCAAGCCGATTTCAGACAGCGCTGTCGCACCATCATCGGGCGCCGTGCATGCCTATGGATTCCAATTCACAAAATTGGCCAGCAAATGCAGGCCCGCAGTCTGGCTTTTTTCGGGGTGGAACTGCACTGCAAACAGGTTTTCCCGCGCTGCCGCGCAAGCAAAGCGGAATGGATAGGCGCTCCAGCCGGCAACAATACCCAGATCGGCAGGCTGTGGATAATAACTGTGCACAAAATAGAACCGGCTGCGGTCCGGAATGCCCTGCCATAGCGCATGCGCCATACCCTGCTCGACTTCATTCCAGCCCATGTGCGGCACTTTGAGTTTTTCGCCGCGGGCATCAATCATGCGCGCCGCAGGAAATCGCAGCACCTTGCCGGGCAACAG
>JBBKXO010000012.1:0-3082 GCA_037969525.1 Burkholderiales bacterium
TTATTAAGACTCTGTGTCAATGTTTAAGACTCTGTGTCCATGATCAATCAGTATTCAACCGGCACCGGATCCAGGCTGCGCCACAGATACCAGGTGGCCACCGAGCGCCAGGGTGTCCACAGTTTGCTTAAGGTCGCGATGCGCCGGTCGGATAATTGACGGCCCTTATTGTAGTGCAGGCTCAGTGCGCGCTGCACGCCAAGATCCCCCAGCGGGAACACATCGGGACGGGTCAGGTAAAAAATCAAAAACATTTCCGCGGTCCAGCGGCCGATGCCTTTGACTTGCGTCAGGTCAGCGATCAACGCTTCATCATCCATGTCATGCCAGCGGTTGACCTCGAGCGCACCTTCAGCAAAGCGCGCCGACAGGTCGTGCAGGTAACTGACTTTCTGGCCCGAGAGGCCGCAGCCACGCAGCCGCTCCACTGAAAGCTTCAATACGCGCTTCGGCTGCATGGCGCCGGCTTCCGCGGCGAAGCGATTCCATACGCTTTGTGCGGCTTTCACTGAAATCTGCTGGCCGACGATGGAGCGCGCCAGCGTCTGGAAGGCGTCGCCGCGGCTGGCCAGCGTCAGCCCCTTGTAGCGCTTGATCAATGCACCGAGCACGGGATCGGCGGTGCCGAGCTGGCGCGTGGCGCGTTTCCAGTAGGCGGGGGCAGTCATGACAATCTGTCTTTGCGATGTTGCAGCCGGCGACGCCAGGCCAGATGCACATAAAGGCGCCAGCCACCATCCACCAACAGGTAGCCCAGCGCTGCCAGTGTGATCGCCAGCAACGGCAGGCCCACGGCCAGCGGTTTACCCAGTGACACCATCCAGTCGATCATTGCCGGTATCCAGCTGGTCAGGTCGTGGCCTTCCATGCTGAACGTGGTCGGCATGCGCGCAGCATCGCTCATCGTCACCAGCGCGCCGTAGCGATAGGCGACGTAATACAGGGGCACGATGGTCAGCGGATTGGTGTAGAACGTGGTCAGTGCCGCCACCGGCAGATTGACCCGGAACAGGATCGACAGAATGACTCCGGTAAGGATCTGCAGCGGACCGGGTATCAGTCCGGCGAACAGGCCGACTGCAACACCACCGGCGACCGAGCGCCGGTGCAGATGCCACAGGTTGTGATGCTTCAACCACGGCCCGCACCAGGCGATCCAGCGGTTGTCGATGATCGACTGGTGTGTAGGCAGGTATTTACGGAAATATTTGCGGGGCATGTGCAGGGTTGCTGGGCACGATTGTGAAAAGTCCGGTCAGGGGCAATGGCTGCGCTACGTGATCGAGTCAGGGTGATTATCCATCGGATAGTACGATCAATTATGGCTCTGGCAGGTGTTTGCGGTGACGCCAAAAGCGGCCCATCATTGGTTTGACGCTGGTTCCGTGGAAAAGTATGGACAGCGCCACTGTGATTAGCGTCAATTGAATCATTTCCAGGGCCAGATTTTTGGGGAGTCCGTGCTGTATGGCATACATCAGGTAATACAGTGATCCGATGCCGCGCACGCCGAACCAGCCCACCATGCCGCGTATCGGCCACGAGGTGCGGGTTCCCAACAGGCCGATGAGGACGCTGACCGGGCGCGCCACCACAAATAAGAACAGCGCAAATCCCACTGCCCGCCAGCTCCATGAATCGAGAAAAAGCGTGCCGCCGATCAGCAGTACGAGTATCACTTCCGAGAGTCTCTCCAGGTGTTCCTTGAATACCAGCGATCCTCCGCTGACAGTATGTAGCGGTTCTGTGTCAGGACTGGCCTGTTCTGCGTTTGATTCAACGGGGTGATTCCCGTTATTCAGACCGGCGCCGGAGAGTTTAAGTTCGGTCTGGCGCAAGGCGACGGCCGCAAAAAATACGGCCAGAAATCCCCACGTATTGATCAGGACGCTCATGCCGTAAACGACACCGATCAGACCGAGTCCGAGGAAGTCGTACATGAAGTTGTGTTTGGGGGACTCTTCGCGCAGCTTCCATGCCAGATGGCCCAGTGCAACACCTGAAATGACCCCGATGGCGATTCCTGCCGCCGTCGCCCACAGCACATCGACCAGCACCCAGCGCAGGCCGAATTCGCCGAGCTCGTGCAGTCCGAGCATTCCCAGCCCCAGCATCACAAACGGAAAAGCGCTGCCGTCGTTCATCCCTGCTTCGCAGGTCAGGGTGAAGCGGAGCTGGTCGCGGTCTCCGGGATGGCGGATCTGGACATCGGTAGCCAGCACCGGATCGGTGGGTGCCAGAATCGCGCCCAGTAACACGCCGGCGCCCAGTGGCAGACCGAGCACAATATAGGCGAAGGCGGCGACGATCCCGACGCTGACTGCCATCGATACAAATGCCAGCAAAAGCGGTGTGCGCCAACGGGCAAAGCTGACCGGCACGGGCATTTTGACGCCGGCGGAGAACAACGAAATCAGCACCGCCACTTCGGTCAGTACTTCCAGCAGTGCCGATTCCTTGAGCGGATTGAAGTGAAATGCATTGAGCACCGTAGGTCCGACGAGTATCCCCACCGCCAGATATAGGATGGCTGGCGTGACCGGCAGCTTCTTGAGCATTGAGGAACTAAGGCCCCTGGCAAGCAGCAGGACACCCACGAGCAGAAACCATAGTGCGTTAGTCATTGTTCATTCCGATCATTTTATTTCCGCTGATTGCCATTTCGGGCGTCGAATTGCTTGTTTTCATTGCAGTATCAATGATTCGGCCACTGATTATCACAATGATTGCCGAGGTCGTCTGTGCGTTGCAGTACTGGGCTCTGCGACAGCAAAGACCTGCGTGACTGATTCCAGTGGGTTGTCGATGGCAAGCCGTTATGCGCGCTGTAGGATTGCCCAAGTCAGTCTATGGGCAACGGTAAAACGGCAGGACGCTGCGTCAGCGGTACCGATGGTGCTGCGTTAGAAATGCATCGTGGTCGCCCCTCTTCTCGCCTTTGCCGCCGGCATCTGGTGGCTGCAACAGCAACCCGCGCTGCCGTCGCTGGCATGGGCGTGGGTGCTGCTGGCAGGCGCTGCTGCAGCGATTGCGTTCCGTGGCGAGGCAGTCTGGCGACGCTGGATACTGACGGTGCTGATGC
>JBBKXO010000013.1:0-3787 GCA_037969525.1 Burkholderiales bacterium
CGTCATCACCACGCCGCCTGCAGCATGGCGCCAGGCGCCGACCAGTGCCGGCAGGCAGGCGATGGTGCGCGTCGCCATGCCGCCACCCGCATGGCGCTGCATGCCGTAGTTCAAACGGATCATGGCCGGCTGC
The DNA here is from genome assembly GCA_037969525.1 of Burkholderiales bacterium. Classification (GTDB taxonomy): domain Bacteria; phylum Pseudomonadota; class Gammaproteobacteria; order Burkholderiales; family SG8-41. Next base: position 134 of record JBBKXO010000013.1, read on the forward strand.
GAGCGCGCATATTCCCGTGCCAGATTGATGATTTCATCGGCAGTGATGCCGCAGACTGCAGCAGCGCGCTGCGGCGTCCACTCGCGCACCCGCGCCGTGAGTTCGGCGTAACCCAGGGTGTGCTGCGCAATGTAGTCGGTGTCGGTCAGGCCTTCGCCGATGATTACATGCATCATCGCCAATGCCAGCGCGGCGTCGGTCCCGGGATAGAGGGCGATGTGCTGATGGCACTTCTCCGCGGTTTCATTGCGCCGGGGCTCGATGATCACCAGGCGGGCGCCGCGCCGCTTGGCTTCCTGGCAGCGTGACCAGAAATGCAGATTGGAAATGACCGGATTGGAGCCCCAGATGATGATCAGTTTCGAGTCGCCGGCCTGCTCCGGATCGCAGCCCACCGAGCCGCCCAGCGTCACCTTCATGCCGGCCTTGCCCGCCGACGAACACAGTGTGCGCTCGAGCAGGCTGGCGCCGAGGCGATGGAAAAACCGCCGGTCGATGGAGGCGTAGCTCACCATGCCCATGGCGCCAGCGTAGCTGACGGGCAGGATCTGCTGCGGATTCTCGGCCGCAATGGCCTTGAAGCGCACGGCGATGGTATCCAGCGCCTCGTCCCAGCTGATGCGCGTAAAACGACCTTCGCCTTTCGCGCCGATGCGCTTCATCGGGTAAAGAATGCGTGACGGCGCATAAGTGCGGTCCAGATAGCGGGCCACCTTGGTGCACAGCGTACCGGCGGTAAAGGGCATGTCGCCGCCGCGCACAGCGACGGCCTTGCCGTCCTCTACCGTGATCTGCAGTGCGCAGGTGTCGGGGCAATCGTGGGGGCAGGCAGCCTTGACGATGTGGCGAGTCAATTTAAGGGGCGCAGTATCCATGGCGATGGTGGCGATGCAATTTCACATCATAAGTCTACGCTGACCGGCTGCCCATCAACCACGCCGGATTGCCGAATCCGGTATTATCCAGCAGTTGTTTACCCCCACGGAATTTTTAACCCGGAGATTGGTAATGAACCCGTTGATCACGATGCGCCGCTCTGTGCTGGCGCTGACATTGTCGTTCTTTGCGTTGACTGTTTTTGCGCAGGCCCAGTCGGGTTATCAGCCCGATGTCGGGCAGGAGGGCAAGGACGTGGTGTGGGTGCCCACTGCACAGGCGTTAGTGGACCGCATGCTTGACATGGCCAAGCTGACCGCCAGGGACATCCATTACGACCTGGGCTCTGGCGACGGCCGCACGGTCATCACCGCCGCCAAGCGCGGCGCGACGGCCTTTGGTGTTGAATACAACCCCGACCTGGTGGATCTCTCCCGCATCAATGCGGCAAAGGCCGGCGTAGGCAACAAGGCGACCTTCATCCACGGCGACATTTTTGAAACTGATTTTTCCAAGGCAACCGTGATCACGCTGTTTCTGCTGCCCGAGCTCAACGTCAAGCTGCGGCCGCAGATACTCGCCATGAAGCCCGGCACGCGGGTGGTGTCCAACTCGTTCACCATGGGCGACTGGAAATCCGATGAAAGCCAGAATGCCCAGGGTGAATGCACCAGTTATTGCACGGCATATATGTGGATCGTGCCGGCCAAGGTTAACGGCCACTGGATATCTGGTAAGGATGAAATCAAATTCGCACAGGAATTCCAGATGGTGCACGGATCCGTAAACCACGGCGGCAGGCTGGAACCGGTGCTCAACGGCAGGCTGCGCGGCGAGGAATTCAGCTTTTCTGCAGGCAACAGCCGTTACAGCGGTCGTGTCGTCGGCAGCCGCATTGAAGGCACGGTGACGTCCGGTGGCAAAACAGCGCCGTGGACTGCAACCCGTGCCAAATAATCAGGACATACGCACATCACGAAGGGAAATGGCAACAGCATGAAGAAAAAAAACCGCGGTTACGCGGACCTGCATGACCATCTGGCTGCGCTGCGTGAGCGCGGACTGCTGATAGAAGTTGACCGCGCGATCGACAAGGATGCCGAGATGCATCCGCTGGTGCGCTGGCAATATGTAGGCGGCATCGAGGAGCATGAACGCAAGGCCTTTCTGTTCACCAACGTCGTCAACGCGCAGGGCCGCAAATACAAGTTTCCGGTGGTGGTCGGGGCTTTCGCCGGCAACCGCGAAATCTACGGCGTCGGTATGGGCGTGCCGCTGGAGGAGGTGCCGCAACGCTGGGACCACGCGCTGGCCAATCCCATCCCGCCAGTGGTTGTGGACCAGGGGGCGTGCCAGGATGTGGTGATCACCGGCGATGCGCTGCTGGGTGAGGGCAACGGACTGGATGCGCTGCCGATACCGGTGTCGACGCCGGGGTTTGACGGGGCACCGACGCTGACGGCGACCAATGTCATTACCAAGGATCCGGAAACCGGCATTCAGAACCACGGCACCTACCGTGCCGGGCTGAAGGCCTCCGACCGCATGGTCGTGCGCATGGCCACCCGCGTTGGCGGCGCCGGTGGCTATCGCCATTACCAGAAACACCAGCAGCGCGGCGACAAGACCATGCCGATTGCCATCGTGCTCGGTGCGCCGCCCTGTGTGGCGTTTGTGGCGCCGATGAAACTGCCGATCGACGTCGACGAGGTGGGTGTGGCCGGCGGCGTGGCCGGCGCGCCGATCAATGTTGTGCGCGCGAAAACCGTGGATCTGCTGGTGCCGGCGGAAGCCGAGATCGTCATCGAGGGGCTGATTGACACCGAGTACGTCGAACCCGAGGGCCCATTCGGCGAATCCCACGGCCATATCGCACTGGAGCAGTTCAACATGCCGATGCGGGTGACGGCGATCACCCATCGCAAGAACGCGATCGTGGCCTCGTACCTGAGTCAGGTGACACCCAGTGAATCGAGCGCGATCAAGCGCGTCTCATTTGAGCCCATGTTCCTGTCGCATTTGCGCAATACGCTGGGCATCAAGGGGGTCACGCGCGTGACACTGCATGAACGCATGACCGCACTGCGGCGCATGACGATCGTTACCATCGCGCAGGGTACGCCACGCAGTGAAATCTGGCGCGCGCTCTATGGCGTGACTTCTTTCAAGGCGGATTGCGGCAAGATCGGTATCGCGGTGAGCGAAGACATCGAGCCGGAGAATTCCGATGCGCTGTTCTGGGCGCTGGCCTTCCGCATGAATCCGGTGGAAGACCTGCAGGTGCTGAAGCACCGCAGCGGAGGCCACGGTCCCGAACGCGAGCACGAGACTGATCTGGAAGATGCCACCCTGCTGATTGACGCCACGGCCAAGGAAGTGCTGCCGCCGTTTGCGCTGCCCAAGGAGGAATACATGGAGCGCTCACGCAAGATCTGGGAAGAGATGGGCTTGCCCAAGCTGCGGCCGCAGTCGCCGTGGTTCGGTGCGGCGGTTGGTGACTGGCTGAAAGTATGGGACGAGGGCGCACGGCGTGCTGCCACCGGCGGCTATCTGGAAAACGGCCGCATCAGCGAGCGCGCACGGCGTAAGGGTCTCAAGCCGGAATCCAGCTACCGTCCCGACCGGGATAAAAAATAGCGGTTGGCGATGGGCGGGCGATAAAAAAGCCGCAGCTGCTGCCGCGGCTTTTTTTATGCGGGATGATGCTTACCGCGGTTTGATGCCCGCAGTCTTCACCAGCTTCTGCCACTTGTCGACTTCGGCGCGTATGACCGCAGC
>JBBKXO010000014.1:0-7448 GCA_037969525.1 Burkholderiales bacterium
TTCGATGCGCGCCAGGTACACCACGTCGTCGCGCGTGGGCAGCCGGCCGTCGGACTTGGCGCGCTCCAGATGATGGTGGCAGACATAATTGGCGCGGCCCTTCAGCAACGCCACGGTCACCGGCACTTTCAGCGCATTGCGCACTGTCGGAATATCGCGGCCGAACAACTGGTCCTGCAGGGTCTTGGTGCCGGTGGAGATGATCACCTTGCCACCCGACAACAGGGCCGGCACCAGATAGGCAAAGGTCTTGCCCGTGCCCGTACCCGCCTCTGCGACTATAACTTGTTGATTTTTAATGATATTTTGTATTTCCTCCGCCATGGCTATCTGGAATGGCCGGGCCCGGAAATCAGGTACTACCTGCGCGAGAGCGCCGGTTGGGGAGAATACGGAAGCGAGATCAGACACGCGCGGATTCTAACAGGCGTAATGAGGCCTATTTAAACTAACCGTGCGCAGCTTTCATCGCCAACGATCACGGATCGTCTCTGATGATTTTTCGCTTTCGGTAAATTTATTTTTGAACACATTTTTTTGGTTGGTCGAATGACCGCTTTCGGCTGCGGTTTCAACCGGTGGATGCACACTGTTACTTTTCAGTTTAACGACGGATCGACACCCTATATCTGCCTGCGCGAGGCCCCGCACACCGGCGCGGCGGCCGGAGCTTTTTCAGGCGGCCTGATCCCCGAAGCAAAGAACGGCTCTGCAACGGCGCTGAGGGTTGCGCACGGCCCACGCTTGCGCGCCTTGGGTCAGCGTGCGTCCAAGTAAGGCAACTCGGGTCGATTCAGGGGGCGAATCGTCATTGAGAGCGGGGAATCTTTGCCAGAGACCGCGTGATTGACCGCCTCTCGGGACGGCGATACCGTCGCGGATCGGGAAAAAGGTGGTTTGAAATTCCTATACGCGCCCTCTCGACCGCCCAGGAGGGGCGTATTAGACTTGGCCGCACGCAATTCGGCCCCTCCGACAGCAAAGCGAGCCCCGGACCATGCAGCATAAGACCAGCCCCCTGAACGGCGATTTCGGTGTGATGATTGAAGGCGTCAGCCGCCGCGACCTGAAAGACGCAACCTTCCAGCGCGAAGCCTATGACCTGTGGACCCGCCAGGGCGGCCTGCTGGCTGTCCGCGGCAACGATTTGGCCGCCATCCCGCCGGAAGAACTGGTCGCCTGGTCCGAGGTTTTTGGCGCGGTGGAATACGAGGGCATGACTGCCCGCGAAGACAAGTCAGTCAAAGGCTTTCCCATCCTGCGCATCGGCAACATCCGTGACGAGGCGGGCAATCTGAAGGCCTCCCTGGCGCGGGTGCCGCAGCTGCGCACCGATGACGACATCCGCTATAACCCGGAAACGCGCCGCCCGGTCTGGCACACGGACTCCACATTCCGCAAGCATCCGCCCATCGGCTCGGTCTTTCATTGCAAGATTGCGCCCGACGAAGGCGGCGAGACGCTGTTCGCCGACATGCGCAAGGCCTACCAGCGGCTGGACGGCGCGACCAAGGCGAAGCTGGACGAGCTGGAAGCGGTGTGCTCGCTGGCCCATCACGACAAGAAGATCAACACCTACTCGCCGGACTATTCGATCCTGACGCCGGCGCAGCGGGCAGCCAATCCGCCGAACCGGGTGCCCATCGTCCTGAAACATCCGGTCAGCGGCGAGCCGGCGCTCTATGGCCTGAATTCCTCCACCTGCGCCATCCTGCCAAAAGGCCAGGACATCGCGCCGGAAGTGCTGGACGTTTGCGATCTGGAAGGCACCGAGCACGAAAGCGTTCAGATACTCCGCAGTCTGCTGCCCGCGATCACCGGGCCGGAATACACGGTGAAATGGTGCTGGCAGCCCGGCGATATCGTGGCCTGGGACAATCGCTGCACCATCCATTCCGCCACCGGTTACGAATATGAGCGCTATAGCCGCGAGATGTGGCGCCTGACCCTGCTCGACCGCGCGCAGGCGCAGAGAGCGGCGGCGGAATAGCTGGCAAAAGCCCACCCGTGTGCCTTCCTCGCGCAGTTCGGCGTGAATATTGGGTGCGCCATAGCCACCGCAGGCCTGTGCGCCCAGGCGCACGGTTTCAGCCTGCATGCCGGAGTGCGCTGCGGCGCGCATCAGCGCAAGGAACTCGAACGCCTGTGCCGCTACATTACGCGTCCGGCGATCGCCAACGAACAGCAGCTATGGAGAAACGCGACTGACTGGTACGGGTCGGAACCGGACGGTAACCAAGGGCCGCTATCGGCCAAAAGCGACCTCTTGATGCTCGATTCTGAATGTCTGCTTTTGAGAAGGGCGGTACGTCGTCAGCTTGGGAAGCTGCCGTTCTACCATTGAACTACACCCGCGTAGACAGTGATTTTAACGGCGGAACTCTATCTACGCCACCCACAACCATTCCGACGGTGGGGACAGAACTATGCGTGCCTAACCGGATAAAGCGGCTGCGTTGGTCCGCGCCATATGCAGTTTTTTGTAACTGTCGATCAGGCGCTGGTGCCTGTCGAGCCCTTCCAGCCTCATACTCGTTGGCGTCAAGCCGAAGAAGCGCACGCTGCCGTCCACTGAACCCAGCACCGCGTCCATCCGCGGGTTGCCAAACATCCGGCGAAAATTGACTGCGTAATCGTTCAGTTCCAGATCGTCGTCCAGCAGCACCTCCAGCACCACGTTCAAGGCCTGATAAAACAATCCGCGCTCGACCGTGTTCTCGTTGTACTGCAGGAAGGTTCCCACCAGTTCTTGCGTCGCCTCAAATTTCTTCAAGGCAAGATTGATCAACAGCTTCAATTCCAGAATCGTCAGCTGACCCCAGACTGTGTTTTCGTCAAATTCGACGCCGATCAATGTGATGATGTCGGTGTAATCATCCAGCTCACTGCCTTCCAGACGTTCAAGCAATGCTGCCAGGCTGGCGTCGTCCAGACGATGCAGGTTAAGGATATCGGTGCGGAACAGCAGCGCCTTATTGGTGTTATCCCAGATCAAATCCTCTACCGGATACACCTCCGAATAACCCGGCACCAGAATGCGGCAGGCCGTTGCGCCCAAATCCTCATACACCGCCATGTACACTTCCTTGCCCATACCCTCGAGAATGCAGAACAAGGTCGCGGCTTCCTCGGCATTGGAGTTCTTGCCCTGGCCGGAAAAGTCCCACTCGACAAAATCGAAATCGGCCTTGGAACTGAAAAAGCGCCACGACACGACGCCGCTGGAATCAATAAAGTGCTCAATAAAGTTATTCGGCTCAGTCACAGCGTTACTTTCAAAGGTGGGCCGGGGCAGATCGTTCAGGCCTTCAAAACTACGCCCCTGCAGCAACTCCGTAAGACTGCGTTCCAGCGCCACCTCAAAGCTGGGGTGAGATCCGAAAGAGGCAAATACACCGCCGGTGCGGGGGTTCATCAAGGTGACGCACAGTACCGGAAACTCCCCGCCCAGCGACGCATCCTTCACCAGCACCGGAAAACCCTGCTCCTCCAAGCCTTGAATGCCGGCCAGAATTCCGGGGTATTTCCCCAGCACTTCGTGCGGCACATCAGGGAGTGTCACTTCACCTTCGAGAATTTTGCGTTTTACGGCCCGCTCGAAGATTTCAGACAGGCATTGCACTTGCGCTTCAGCCAGCGTATTGCCTGCACTCATGCCATTGCTGAGGAACAGGTTGTCGATCAGGTTGGACGGGAAATACACCACCTCGCCGTCCGACTGGCGCACATAAGGCAGCGAACAGATACCGCGCTGTACATTGCCGGAGTTGGTGTCGTATAGATGCGAGCCGCGCAACTCGCCATCGGGGTTGTATAGCTGCAAACAGTATTCATCGAGTATTTCCGCCGGCAGCGCATCCCCGGAACCCGGCTTGAACCAGCGCTCGTTCGGATAATGTACGAACGACGCGCCGGCAATGTCTTCGCCCCAGAACTGATCGTTGTAAAAATGATTGCAATTCAGTCGTTCGATAAACTCGCCCAACGCCGACGCCAGCGCGCTTTCTTTGGTTGCTCCCTTTCCATTGGTGAAACACATCGGGGAGTGCGCATCGCGGATATGCAGCGACCATACATTGGGAACAATATTGCGCCACGAGGCGATTTCAATCTTCATGCCCAGGCCCGCCAGAACTCCTGACATATTGGCAATGGTTTGCTCCAGTGGCAGATCCTTACCTGCAATACAGGTGCCGGCTTCCGAGGCCGGATTCAGCGTCAGCAGGGCCTGGGCATCGGCATCCAGGTTCTCGACCTCTTCAATCACAAACTCAGGGCCGGCCTGCACCACTTTTTTCACGGTGCAACGGTCGATGGAGCGCAAAATACCCTGGCGGTCTTTGGCGGAGATGTCCGCCGGCAATTCGACCTGGATCTTGAAAATCTGCTTGTAGCGGTTTTCCGGGTCAACAATATTATTCTGAGACAGGCGGATGTTATCGGTGGGGATATTGCGAGTAACGCAGTACAACTTCACAAAATAAGCCGCACACTGAACCGATGAAGCGAGGAAGTAATCGAAGGGACCAGGCGCCGAACCATCACCCTTGTAGCGGATAGGTTGATCGGCCACCACCGCGAAGTCATCGAACCTGGCCTCAAGACGAAACTTGTCGAGAAAGTTGACTTTAATTTCCATGAAAATTCCAGATACCGTTGATAATGATTTAGCCGCTATTGTCCGCTTTTTTCAGCGGGAACTGCAGCCGGGCCACCAGCGCCTTTTGTTGCCACTGACTATGTCCGCTTCGGGTCGGAACCGGACGGCGGCTGTCGGCCAGGACCAGACTCTCAAGAATCTCCCCGATAGCAGTCATTCAGGAAGGCTCAACAAAAAGAAACCCCGCCGAAGCGGGGTTAGAGCTGCTCACAAGGATCTGTTGCCCGACCGATCTTACGCCTCGTACTTGAACGACAGCGATACCCGAGTCCGGAAAGCGGTCACCTTGCCTTTCTCCACCTTCATGTCTGTCTTAATCACCTCGGCAACGCGTAGATCGCGCAGCGACTTGGACGCAGTCTCCACGGCCTTCCTGCCCGCATCCTCCCACGAGGTCTTGCTAATTCCGATCACTTCGACAATCTTATAAACACCTTCAGGATCTTTGGTCATCTTGCTCTCCTCAAGTTAGTGCGCCTCTTAACCCCACCGTACTCTGCGCAACGACATGCTACTCCCGCCCGTAGATGGCTGCCGACATTCGCTTGAACCTGACTACGTTGACAGCGCTGCAGGCTGCTGACGGCCATCTCCAGACTGTCAAATGAAGCCCAATCCGTCCTCTGAACGGCCGGTTCGAGCCAATAACCCGTCGTTGAGGCAGAAGAAACAAGCCCGAGACCGCAGATAGCTTACTATGCATAAAGAATGAATGCGCCAATCAGGCGCCGGGGCGGAAGCATGACGGCCAGAAAAGTAACGAAGAAAGCCAAGCCGCAATCTATCGCGCCTCCGCTCAGCGCCACCGCTCCGGCAGAAAACACCGCGGACGCTTCCTTCCCCATCGTCGGCATCGGCGCCTCGGCCGGTGGGTTGGCGGCCTTTGAGGCTTTCTTCTCCGGCATGCCCGTCGACACCGATCCAGGCATGGCCTTTGTGCTGGTGCAGCACCTGGCCCCGGACCACAAGAGCATTCTCTCCGACCTGGTCCGGCGCTATACCCGCATGCAGGTCTTCGAAGTTGCGGATGGCATGGCGGTGCAGCCCAACTGCGCCTACATCATCCCACCCAACAGCGACATGGCGTTTCTGAACGGCACGCTGCAATTGCTGGAACCCTCGGCGCCGCGCGGCCAGCGCCTGCCGATCGACTTCTTTTTTCGCTCGCTCGCCCAGGACCAGTGCGAGCGGGCCATTGGCATTGTGCTCTCCGGCACCGGCAGCGACGGCACCTTGGGCGTGCGGGCGATCAAGGGCGAAGGCGGCATGGTGATGGCGCAAAACCCCGAGTCCACCGAGTTCGACGGCATGCCGCGCAGCGCCATCGCCACCGGCCTGGTGGATTACGAGCTGCCACCAGCCGAGATGCCGACCCAGCTTATCGCCTACGCCGCGCGCGCCTTCGGCCAGCCCCGCCAGTCCGCCGCCGTCCATACGCCACAGGCCGAGAGCGCGCTGAAGAAGATCTTCGTCCTGCTGCGCGCCCAGACCGGCCACGACTTTTCGCTATACAAGCCAGGCACCATCAACCGCCGCATCGAACGGCGCATGGCCGTTCACCAGATCGACGCAATAGACAGCTACGTCAGGTTTCTGCAGCAGACGCCAACCGAGGCGGAGGCGCTGTTTCGTGATCTGTTGATCGGCGTGACCAATTTCTTCCGCGATCCGGAGGCCTTCCAGGTGCTTGAGGAACAGATCATCCCCAAGCTGTTTGACGACAAGCCCGCGGGCTCGGTGATCCGCGTCTGGTCGGCCGGATGCTCCACCGGCGAGGAGGCCTATTCCATCGCCATCCTCCTGCAGGAGCGCATGGCGGCGCTCAAGCAAAGCTACACGGTTCAGCTCTTCGCCACCGACATTGACAGCCGGGCGATTGCCACGGCTCGCGTCGGCCTTTATCCGGCCAGCATCGCCGCTGACCTCTCGCCGCAACGGCTGGCGCGCTTTTTTACCGCCGAGTCCGACGGAAGTGCCTACCGCGTCCATAAAAGCATCCGCGACATGCTGGTGTTTTCCGAGCAGGATGTGATCAAAGACCCGCCGTTTTCCAAACTCGACCTGATCAGTTGCCGCAACCTGCTGATTTATCTGGGCATGGAACTGCAGAAGAAGCTGATCCCCCTGTTCCACTACGCGCTGAAACCTGGCGGCATGCTGTTCCTTGGCACTTCCGAAGGCGCGGGCGAGTTTGTCGAGCTGTTTGCCGTGCTGGACCGAAAATCAAAGCTGTATCAGCGCAAAGAGAATTTTCACGCCAGCGAACATGGGGCTCTGGGTCGCTTTCTTCCGCCCATGACGGCGACGGATGCGGTGCTCCCACGGGGCGCCAAAAAGACCGCATTCCCGGTAAAGCCGCCCATGCGCGAACTGACCGAACAAGCGCTGTTGCAGCAGCTTGTTCCGGCCAGCGCGCTGGTCAACGGCGAGGGCGACATTCTTTACCTGCACGGCCGCACCGGCATGTACCTGGAGCCGGCGTCGGGCGAAGCCGGCATCAGCAACATCCTGAAGATGGCCCGCGAAGGCCTGCGTCGCGATCTGGCGATGGCCCTGCGCAAAGCGGCCGGCGCCAAGGTGATAGTGCGCTGCCCGGGTCTGCGCGTCAAAACCAATGGCGACTTCACTCTGGTCAACCTGACCGTGTGCCCGGTGGCGACAGGCCCTGCCGCAGCGCCCGAGTCGCATTTTTACCTGGTCATCCTGGAGGATGCGCCGCCGACCGCCGCCGAAGCGCTGCAGCAGGCCGCCGTGCCCGCCGGTGCTGTGGGCCCCGGCCCTGCAGCGG
>JBBKXO010000015.1:0-11174 GCA_037969525.1 Burkholderiales bacterium
TTCGTCAACAGTGTGTTGCGGGTGACGGCAATTGCGTTTATTACATCAGCACTCGGAGTGCCGGCAGCGCTGGCGCAGAACTATCCGGACAAACCGGTGCGCGTGGTGATCGTGTTTCCACCGGGTGGCTCCAATGATGTGGTGGGTCGCATCGTATTCCAGAAAGTCGGGGAAATTCTCAAGCAGCAGTTCGTGATCGACAATCGTGGCGGCGCGGCCGGCCAGATCGGTTCGGAAATCGTCGCGCAGAGCCCGCCTGATGGATATACCGTCATGGTGCAGTCCACGACCCATGTGGCCAATGCGCATCTCTACAAGAAGCTCAACTACGACGTGCTCAAGGATTTCATCGGCGTGACGACGCTGGCGCGGCAGGTGGGCATGCTGGTGGTGCATCCATCGTTGCCGGTAAAAACCGGCAAGGAGTTTATCGCGCTTGCCAAGAAACGCCCCGGTGAAATGGTTTACGGTTCCGCCGGCAATGGCAGTTATGTGCATTTGTCCATGGCGCTGATGGCTTCTATGTCGGGTCTGAAAATGATCCATGTGCCGTACAAGGGCGGCGGCCCTGCCGGCACCGCGCTGGTGGGTGGCGAGACGCAAGCCATGCTGGCCACTATTGGATCGCTGTTCACGCATATCAAGTCCGGGCGCGTACGGCCTATCGGGGTGAGTGCGGACCAACGGGTATCACAGTTCCCGGAGGTGCCGGCAATCGCGGAATTTGTTCCGGGCTATGAGTTCACCGCCTGGGTGGGCAGTTTTGTTCCTGCAGGTACGCCGAAAGCCATAGTTGATACGCTGAACGCGGCACTGGGCAAGGCGCTGGCGGATCCCGCCGTGGCCTCGAAGCTGTCGGCACAGACACTGGATCCGATGCACATGTCGCCAGCCGAGTTTGCCGCGCGTATCAAGTCGGATTACGACAAATACGCGAACGTGGTCAAAATCAGCGGCGCCCGGGTCGACTGAAGTCACCTGAAGCTCAGCGGGTAGTCGAAGCCGGGGGAGACCCCGGCTTTTTTGCGTAATTGGATTGTGGGAGCACCGTGATTTCCGGATAATGTGCCGGCCCCGGTCATGCGGCCGGGACCTCTCGGAGAACCTCATGAAATCAGTAATCCAATTGACGCTGCTCGCGCTGGCCGGACTGGTCGCGGCACCACTGGTGGCAGTGGCGCAGAATTATCCCGCCAAAACCGTGCGCGTGATCATCCCGTGGCCTCCCGGTGGTTCCAATGACATCGTTGGCCGCCTGGTCATGCAGAAAATGGGCGAAAACCTCGGCCAGCAGTTCGTCATTGATAATCGCGGCGGTGCCGCAGGCACCATAGGTACGGACGTGCTGGCCAAAAGTCCGGCGGATGGCTACGTCATCATGGTGCACTCGGCGACCCACCTCGCCAATCCGCATCTTTACAAGAAGCTGCCGTATGACACCATGAAAGACGTCATCGGTGTTGCACCGCTGGCACGCCAGGTCGGCATGCTGGTAGTGCACCCGTCATTGCCGGTGAAGTCGGTGAAGGAGTTCATTGCGCTCGGCAAGAAACGTCCGGGCGAAATCACTTATGCATCTTCAGGCAACGGCAGTTTCGTGCATCTGACCATGGTGCTGCTCAATTCCATGACCGGTACCAAGATGATCCATGTGCCTTATAAAGGCGGTGGCCCGGCAGCAATCGCGATCGCTTCCGGTGAAGTGCAGGCCATGCTTGCAACCATTGGTTCCCTGATCCCGTCACTCAATGCCAAACGGGTGCGTCCATTGGGGGTCAGTTCCGATGAACGTGTGCCGCAGTATCCGGATGTGCCGACCATCGCAGAGAGTGGCGTGAAAGGTTATGAGTTCACGGCGTGGGTAGGGGCATTTGCTCCTGCAGGAACGCCCAAACCCGTTATCGACAAACTTAATGCAGAGATGCAAAAAGCGCTGAAGGACAAGAATGTTGCGGAAAAGCTGAGCGCGCAGACGCTGGACCCGATGTTCATGACGGCCGATCAATTTGCCGCCCGGTTGAAATCGGATTACGACAAATACGCAAAGGTCATCAAGGAAAGCGGTGCCAGTATCGATTGATGGCACCGACCACATGTTGCAAGCCGGCGCCTGCGCCGGTTTTTTTCGCCTGTGCTCATTGTGGTGGCCGGGAGTTTTGCGGATAATTTGCCGGTTACCGGAAATGCGGTCGGGCCATGCAACTGTAAGATTGTCTGAGGAGACTGACTTGAAAACGTTATTGCGCAACACCTGCCTTGCATTGACTGCCATGCTGACCCTGCCGATCGTGGCGCAGGCGCAAACCTATCCGTCCAAAGCGGTACGCGTCATCATTCCGTGGCCGGCCGGCGGCTCCAACGACGTGGTGGGTCGTATCGTGATGCAGAAAGTTTCCGAAGTGCTCGGGCAGCAGTTTGTGGTTGATAACCGCGGCGGCGCGTCGGGCTCGATCGGCGCAGATGTGGTGGCCAAGGCGGCGCCGGACGGCTATACCATCATGGTGCACTCGACGACGCATGTCGGTAACGCGCACATCTACGGCAAGAAGCTGGCGTATGACACGCTGAAGGACTTTACCGGCATCGGTATGCTGTCAGCGCAGCCGGGCGTGCTGACCGTGCATCCATCGCTGCCGGTGAAAACCGTCAAGGAGTTCATTGCGCTGGCAAAAGCGCGACCGAGTCAGATCAATTACTCATCGTCCGGTAACGGCAGTGCGCCACATTTGCAGATGGCTTTGCTGATCGCGATGACTGGCATCGATATCACGCATGTGCCGTACAAAGGCGGTGCACCGCAAGTCACGGCCTTGATGGCCGGCGAGACCCAGGCATCGTTCGCGACCATCGGCACTGTCATTACGCATATCCGCAACGGCAGGTTGCGGCCCCTGGGGCTGGGTTCAACAAAACCGAGCAAGGCGCTGCCGGGAGTGCCCACAATAGCGGCTGCGGGTGTGCCGGGATACGAGATGAGTCCGTGGATCGGAGTATTCGCACCGGCGGGAACGCCGAAAGAAATCATTGCCAGGCTCAATGGCGAAATCAACAAGGCGCTGGCATTGCCGGATGTGATCCAGAAGCTGGAAAACACCGCTCTGGATCCGTCGCCCAGCACCGTGGAACAGTTCAATGGAGTGCTCAAGGCGGATTACGAGAAATACGGCAAGCTGATCAAGATGACCGGCGCGAAAATCGAATGACCGTCTGTCCGCCAGCGTTGCTGCCCGTGCGCAGGCACGAGACATTTCAACGTCGTGCGCAATGTGCTTCCGGCGCAGGAGTTGATCGATGGATTTAGGCATCAAAGGAGAGATCGCACTGGTCGTAGGTGCCAGCGAAGGCATCGGCTATGAGAGCGCCAAGGCACTGCTCGAGGAAGGTGTGGAACTGCTGATTTGTTCGCGCAATTCCGAAAAACTGCGGCAGGCGGCGTTGCGCCTTCAGCAGGCAAGCGGGCGCCCGGTACGCTGGTTTGCGGCCGACGTGACCAGTGCGGCGGACGTCGCTGCACTCAAGACCTGGGTCGAGCAGCAAACAGCGCACCTTGATATCCTGGTGTCAGCAGTTGGCGGCAGTCAGCGCGCGTTGTTCGAGGAACTGGACGATGCCGCCTGGTACGCCAACTACGAATTCAACGTGATGGGCACGGTTCGCGTCATCCGTGCGACGCTCGACTGCCTGAAACAATCCGCAACGGGTGGACGCATCGTCATACTCGGCGCGGCGGGGCCGCGGATGCCTTATGCGCATCAACTGGTGTCCAATGTGCACAAGGCGGGTCTGATCGCTCTGGTAAAAACGCTGGGTGTCGAATTCCAGCCTCATAACATACGCGTGAATTCAGTGTCGCCGGGTCGGACGATGACCGGTTTGTGGACCACGCGGATCGAGAAACTGTCGGCAGAGCGCGGCGTTCCAGCGGAAGCCATAGTGCGTGAATTTGCCGATGAAATTCCGCTGGGCCGCTTTGCCCAGCCTGATGAAATCGCACCCATGGTGGTGTTTCTGGCCTCGCACAAGACGAGTTATGTCACCTGTCAGTCGATACTGGTAGACGGCGGCATTGCGCGCGGCCTGATCTGACGGTGGTTTCCGCAGCGATGTCCGTATAGTGACCTCACCGCGCCAGTCATACTGGTTTTACGGTTGCCGCATTTCCGCATTTTGGGCATCATCGACGAGCGTGCGGGTCACCATCATCAAAGAACAGCAGTATGGTTCCGATAGTGATTCGCTTGAGACGGATTCCAACTGAGAAAGGGCGCAATCGCTCATGTATGACCTCCATTTGACACCAGAACAACTTGAATTTCGCGACGCTGTGCGCGATTTTGTGAGCCGCGAAGTAAAACCCGCGGCGACGGACTCCGCAAGACTGGAGCCGTTTGAAAAGCCCTTGCTCTCAGCATTGCTCGATGAGGCTGCGCAGATGGGATTGCGTACGCTGGGGCTGTCTGAAGAGAGCGGCGGCGCCGGTGCGGACACCCTGACCACCTGCATGCTGCTCGAGGAACTTGCGGTCGGCGATGTGGATATCGCCGTGGTTCTCGGGGAAACCGCGCTGCTCGCCTGCCAGGTCTTTGGCGGAGCCATGAACGACGGTCAGCGTGAGCGCTGGCTGCCGCGATTCCTGAAAGAGGATCAATTTCACCTGGCACTGATTGCCAGGGATGCTCAGGCCGGACAGGGGTGGAATTATCATCAGACGCTGCCACTTGATGCGGAAGCTTCAGATGTGCCCGAACTGACGGCG
This sequence comes from Burkholderiales bacterium, assembly GCA_037969525.1. Classification (GTDB taxonomy): domain Bacteria; phylum Pseudomonadota; class Gammaproteobacteria; order Burkholderiales; family SG8-41. The sequence continues at coordinate 4,757 of JBBKXO010000015.1, forward strand.
ACGCGTGATGGTGCGGGTTGGGTCATCAATGGGACGGCACCCGTGGTATCGAATGCGCCGGTGGCGCAGTTGTTCATCGTGCAGGCAAAAATTACCGGATCCGCTGCGGGCGGCGTGGTGACGCTCCTGGTGTCGCGCGATGCCAAAGGCGTTAAGGTGGGCGCACCACTGCCAGAATTTGGCGCAGACGGCGAGTTTACCCGCTGGCATCACGGAGCCGTTGCTGCAGTCGGATTTGCAGATTGCCGCGTTGCTGATGAAGATGTCATTGCTGCGGATGCCGCGCACCGCGATTTGCACGAGGGACGCGCAGCCAGGCATGCTGTGCAGATGGCGGCCATCAATGTGGGCGTAGCCCGCGCGGCTTATGAAGCGGCGGTGGATTATGCCAAGATGCGCTGGCAGGGCGGGCGTCACATCGTCGAACACCAGGCCATCGGCATGAAACTCGCCGACATTACGATCCAGCTCGAAGCGTCGCGCAGTCTGGTGTGGAAGGCAGCGTGGCTGGCAGATCATCCCGGCGCCATCGGTGACCGCAGTGTCACTGACCTGCCGTGGCCGGTCATTGCCCGGACTTTCACCGCAGAATCGCTGCACCGCGCCACACTGGAAGCGGCCGAATGTTTTGGTGCGATGGGCGTCATGCGCGACATGCCGCTGCAGAAATATGTGCATGACACGCTGGTGCTGCGGCATTCCGCTGACTGCGATCTGGCTACGCCGCTGGCGGTGGCCGAAGTGGTGGCGGGTTTCCAGCGCGCCCCTGCAGCCTGAAGCGCCGACATGTCGGCGCAGATCTTAATTGGACGGAGCAAATAAATGGATTTTGCATTGAATGAAGAGCAGCGCGGCTGGCAGATGGAAGCGCGCAAGTTCGCTGAAGAGGAAATCCGGCCGCTGTCATTGGGCCGCGACCAGATTGCCGATCCCAAAAAGACTTTTGACTGGGAAATCATCAAGAAGGGCTCAAAGCTTGGTTTCCGGACGCTGGCCGTGCCGCGTGAATGGGGCGGGCACGAGGCGGATTTCGTCACCCAGGCCGTGGTGATGGCGGAGCTGGCGCGCGGTGACAGTTCGGTATCCAAGACCTTCAGCCAGTGCTGGAAATGGAGCCACCTGATTGCAGCCTCCTGCACCAAAGACCAGAAGGAGCGCTTCCTCAAACCATTTATTGAGGATGACATGTTCGTGCTCGGTAAAGGGGGCACGGAAGCCAACGCCGGATCGGATAACCGCATGCCGCCGGAGAACGACCTCAAGGCGGGCTGGAAACTGCGCGCCGAGCGCCAAGGTGACGAATGGATACTCAACGGCACCAAGATGTTCATCGCCAACGGCAGCGTGGCCAAGCTGTTTTTTGTCGATGCCCGCACCAACCCGGACGTGGGTATCCGCGAAGGCAGCACCATGTTCATGATTCCGCGGGATACCCCGGGATTCCGCATCGGCAAGGTGTTCAACAAGCGGGGATGGCGGTTCTACCAGAACGGCGAACTGATATTTGAGGACGCGCGGGTGCCGCATGCCAACGTGGTGGGCGAAGTCAACGGTGGGGTCAAGGCGCGCGCCAGCGACAAGTCGGAATTTGGCGACATCGAGCTGGCGGCCAATGCGCTGGGCATCTGCGACGACGCCGTCGGCATGGCCATGCATTTTGCGCGCAACCACAAGCGCGCCGGCAAGTTGTTGATTGATCACCAGCTGGTGCAATTGAAGCTCAATGAAATGTACATGCTGACCGAGGCGCTGCGCTCCTTCGTGCTGCGTACGGCCTGGGAGCGCGACCGCAAGATGCCGGATCTCGGCAACAATGTGCTGGTGATGAACTATTCGCAGGAAGTGGTGCAGCGCGTGACGCGAGACAATATGGATATTCACGGTCCCGAGGGTTGCATGATGCACGCCCGGGTGGACAAGCTGGTGCGCGATGCGATGGTCTGGACGCATCTGGCCGGTGATACGGTGCAACGCGTGAAAGTGGTCAAGCGCCTGCCCTTGACCACGGGTTGAGTTGCCACTCGCTTGAGTTGTTCTGTGGCGCCTGACGGCGCCGCTATAGAGCGGAAGTCATACTCGGCGGGCGCGTTGCGAGCTACCAGTGCCCATGGTGCTGCGGTTGCCGCGCACCCTGGATCTGGCGCCTCGCGCAGCCTGCGGAGTTATCTGACGCATACTGCAGCGTCCAGGCCTGCGCCACGGAGACTACATAACTAATTGATTTATAAGGTTATTTTATGACATTCGAGCTGACACCAGAACAACGCAGCATGGTGAATGCGGTCAGGGCGATCACCCAGGAAAAGATCAAGCCGCGTGGTCTTAAATACATGGACGGCACTTTCCCCTGGGAAAACATGAAAGAGCTCGCCGGGATCGGGGTGCTGGGCATGGCGGTGCCGGAGGAATACGGCGGGCTCGGCCTGCCGGTGCTGGATACCGCATTGGTGCTGGAGGAAATCGCCAAGGGCTGTTACGTGACCGCGATGGCTGTGCTGGGCGAAGTGGGTGTGCAGACCAAGATCATCGACAACTTTGCGCCAGACAATATCAAGCAGCGCCTGCTGCCGGGGGTATGTACCGGCGAGACGATACTGGCGATCTGCATGACGGAGCCGCATGCCGGCACCGATGTGGCCAATTACCGCACCAATACCGACATCAAGGGCGATAAGCTGGTGATGAACGGCGTGAAAACGCTGATCAGCCGCGTCGATGAGGCGCAGACCTTTATCGTGTTCAGCCGCATCAACAAAACACCGGGACGCGAAGGCATCGGCTGTGTGCTGATCGACCGTGGCACACCGGGCTTTGAGTGCACGGCGCGCTATCACACCATGGGCGGCGAAAATCTCGCCGAGATTCGATTTGAAAACTGCGAGTTGCCGCTGGAAAACCTGATCATCCGCGAAGACGGTTTCCGCAAGCTGCTCAACGCGTTCAACACCCAGCGTTGCCTCAACCCGAGTATCTCGCTGGGGCTTGCGGAGGGTGCGTTCGAAGAGGCAGTGAAATATGCGCGCGAGCGCGAAGCCTTCGGTCGTTCGATCGGCGATTTCCAGGTCATACGCCACAAGCTCGCGGAGATGTATCGCGACATCGAGGCGAGCCGTTCTATCCTGTATCGCGCCTGTGCGACGGCGAACCCGTTCCCGGATCCGTACATGGCGGCGATTGCGAAGGTCACGGTGAACGAAATGTCGTTGCGGGTGACCAGCGAGGCCATCCAGATCCACGGCGGTTATGGTTTCACCGACGAGTTCCCGGTTTCTCGTTTTTACCGCGGCGCGCGTTACGGATCGCTGGGTGGCGGCACCAGCGAGACACTGAAGGAACTGGTCGGCAAGAAAATCCTCAGCGATTTCGGGCCTGATGGTTTTCTCGGGATGGGCACGTTCTAGCGTCTGCGCGGAATTTCAGGCGTCAGCAGTTCGGCCTCAGGCTTTGCGCAATGCCGCTGACCATGCCGTTCAGCGAATCGAATACGGTCACGCCCGCCGCTTCCAGCGCAGCACGCTTCGCGGCATAACCGCCGTGGCCGCCGTAAGTGAGCGCGCCGGCGTGGCCCATGGCCACACCTTCCGGTGCAGTGCGGCCCGCAATCAATGCGAACACCGGCTTTGCAAAGTGGTGCTGGACCAATGCTTCGGCAAAATCTTCTTCATCGCGGCCGCCGATTTCACCAATGATGAGCAGGCCCGTGGTCTGCGCATCCTGCGCATAGAACGGGACCAGATCGGAATAACGCACGCCCTTGACCGGGTCACCGCCGACACCTACCCATACCGAGGTGCCTACACCGCGTTGTGCGAGGCGGAATCCGGCTTCGTACGACAGCGTTCCTGATTTAGACATCAATCCCAGGGGGCCCGATTTCAGTGATACGTCGGGCAGGAATCCCAGCTTGACCGCTTCGGCGACTGCCATGCCTGGTGTCGAGCCGCCGATCCACAACACGCCGGATTGCTGCGTCAGACGCTTGGCCTGCAGTGCATCGTGTACCGGCATGCCTTCAGTGGGAGTGACGATCATCCTGATCCCGGCCGCAACCGCATCCTGCATGGCTGCCAGCAGATCGTACGCACCGACCAATATCACGCTGACCGTCGCGCCGGTAGCGGCGACCGCTGATGTGCAATCAGGGAACAATGGTATGCCGTTGATTTCCTTTATTTCTTTGCCCGGTGCTACGCCGGCGACGATGAGGGTGCCGTATTCACGCATCAACCGGCTGTGCAAACGACCGGCGCGGCCGCTGATGCCCTGCAGGATGACTTTGGTATTGCGATCTATGCGCGGCGACATCATGCACGCTGCTCCAACTGCTTGCGCACTGCGCTGAGCGCAGCATCGAGATCATCGTGCAGCGTGATGCCGGCTTCGGCCAGAACCACGCGCGCTGTTTCCATGCCGTTGCCGACCAGGCGCGCTACTACCGGCACCTTGAATTCAGGCACTGCCCGCAGCGCGCTGACCAGCAGCCGGGAGAATTCACCGAGTTCGGTAATGCCGGCAAAAATGTTGATCAGCAGTACTTTGACGTTGGGGCCGGCGTGCATCCATTGCAGCACGCTGACCAGACGTGTGATTTCACCGCGCAGACCGCCAGTGCGGATATCGAGAAAGTTGTAGGGTTTGAGACCGGCGGCACGCATTTCGTCGATCAGCATCATTGACAGGCCGGCACCGGTGGTCAGCAATGCGATTTCACCGGCCGGATCAACCACCACATAGTCGCAGCCATGGGCGTCTTTCAGTGCGGTTTCCAGATAGGGGCCGGACGGGTCTTCTAGCAAGGCGCGTTGCGCAGGCTGGCGGGGTAGTGCCGAATCATCCGTCACGAATTTCGCGTCGCCGGCGATCCAGCGGCCATCCGGATAAACGAACAGCGGATTGATTTCAATCAGCATCGCCTCACAACCCATGAATGCGGCTGCGAGCGCGCGTCCGGCTTCCGTCAAGGCCTGGCGCACCGGTCCTTCAAAACCCGCCGCGAGGTGTTCCGCTGCGGCGGCCAGCGCTGCGGCATCGGGCGGCGCCGTGTCCATGTGCAAGGACTCGCGCGGCAGTGTTTCAATATCCATGCCGCCTCGTGCGGCCATGATGATGCGGACCCCCGCTGATGCCGGATCGAGCAACATCGATATATAGGCTTCGCCGGCACCTTGCACCTGCTGCTCGATGCGTACTGAGCGTACCGTGCGTCCTCTGGTCTGTTTGCCCAGGACAGCCGTAATCCGGTCACTGAGTTCGGTGAGATTCGCAGCTTTTTGGATCAATCCTGCTTTGCCGCGGCCGCCGGCGGTAATCTGGCCTTTGACGATCCAGGGCCCCGGCGGCAGGTCGCCGATCTGCGCAGGGTCAGTGATCAGGCAGCCCCGGGGCACGGGTATGCCGTGACGGGAAAGCAACTCTTTGGCATCGTGTTCCAGTAAATACATGTCGATCTTCTTATTTTCTTTTTTTGCGGTTGATGAAAGCTTCCATCATGCGTCGTGGCTCATCGGTGCTGCGCGCTTCGACGCAGGCGCGGATGCCGGCCTGTATGGCGGCATCCAGCGGCAGTCGTTCCCAATCCCGCAGCAGTGCTTTCTGAGCGCGCATGACGCGCGGGCCGCCGAGCAATATGGAATCCAGCCAGCGTTCGACGCGGGCATCGAGTCCGGCTGCCGGTGTGATGGCCTGCAGGAAGCCGATGCGATGTGCTTCATGGGCATCGATGATGTCGCCGGTGTAGACGAGTTCGGCAGCCTTTCCCCAGCCGACAAGCCGCGGCAGCAGTGCCGCTTCCATGCCCGAGGGAATGCCGACGCGCACCTCAGGCATGCCGAATCTGGCGCTGTCCGCAGCCACCCGCAGGTCGCAGGCCGCTGCGAGTTCCATGCCGAATCCCAGGCACCAGCCGTTGATGCGTGCAATGACTGGAACCGGCAGTGCGCGTATCGCGGCATTAGCATCGTGGGTGAGTCCATGTTCGACTGCGGCACCTGCGGCGTCCAGGTCCTTCATTTCGTGGATGTCGGCTCCTGCAATGAACGATTTGTCACCGGCGCCGGTAATGACGGCCGCGCGCAGACGTTCGTCACGGCCCAGTTCCGTAAAGGCCGCCACGATCGCGCGTTTGCCCGCCATGCCCAGGGCATTGCGACGCAGGGGATTGTTGACCGTCAGCCAGGCGATGCGGCCGGCATCGCCCCGGTCTTCGATGCGGCTGAGCAGCAGATCCTGGCTCATACCACAGAGACCCGTTGCTGTGCCCGTGCCTGCTCATGCGTAACGGTGGGTGCAACCAGCCGGTACAAGGCGCGCCGGGTATTGCTGAACAGTGAGCGCATTTTTTCAGTCCACGGCGTTTTTCGGGCGAGCTGTGCCGCGGGACTTTCCCAGACATCGGGACCGGCAAGCTCGTACGCGGTCA
>JBBKXO010000016.1:0-2644 GCA_037969525.1 Burkholderiales bacterium
CCGTCGGGCTGCGCATTCGCGGCAATTTCGGAACCGATAATGCCACCCGCACCACCGCGATTGTCTATCACCACCTGCTGTCCGAGCAGCGGGCTCAAATCAGCGGCAACCAGCCGGCCAACGATGTCATTACTGCCGCCCGGGGGAAACGGCACGACCAGACGTATCGGTTTGGTCGGCGCCCATTCTGCAGCTTGTGCAAACGCCGGGATCACCAGCGCTGCCGCGATCATGCCGGCCAATGCCGGTTTTAGGAACTGAGTCATGCTTGCTTCCTCTCTATAAAAATTCCAATAAAATCAATTACTTATTTACTGACTGCAACGCTCGCCGCAACTCCGTGGTGACGCGCGTCGCCTCCGCCATGATGAAAGCGATTTCACTGTTGGTGGTGATGAAGCGTGCGCCGCGGCGTATGTACTCCATCTGACGCACCAGATTGCGATCGCCGCCGACGCCGGCAATTTTGCCATGACGCAGCGCAGAGGCAATCACTTTCTCGATGGCTGCCGCACCTTCGGGGTCGCCGAACTGTCCGGGTTTACCCAAGGCGGTGAGCAGGTCATTGGCGCCGACATGGATTACATCCACACCGTCCACTGCCGCAATCGCGTCTATGTTTTCAACACCAGCGCGATTCTCGATCATGCAGACCACCAGCGTGTTTTCCTGCAAGGCCGGCACGGAATCGGCAGTGGACATCGAACGATAATCGAAAATCGCGTAACCACCGGACACCGAGCGTTTACCGATTGGCGGAAACTTGGCACGATTGACAGCGCGCCTGGCTTCTTCCGCCGTACTGATGTCCGGAAAGACGATACCGGTGACCCCGTTGTCCAGCAGCACCGAAGTATCAGGATCATCACAACTGCGCACCCGGGCCAGGGGCGCGATACCGCAGCCCAGCGCGGCCTGTGCGATGTGGCCTACGGTTTCCAGATTGAACAAGGAATGCTGCATATCGATGAATATGAAGTCATGGCCGCTCGATTTGGCGATTCGGGCAATGTCACCGGATCGCGCCAGCCGCACGTTCATGCCGAGGGCCACCTTGCCCGCCCGCATCATCGTTTTCACAGGGTTTTCTGCTGTAATGGCGTCCGCCATACCTACTCCTTTTCTCGGGGTTGATACTCCCGGCGGAGCATGTGCTCCAGTCTCAGGCGGCGATTATGCGCGCCACCAGGATTCCCGTCTCGGGAGCGTCCGCAACATGTACAGGCCCGTAGGGAGCATCCTGAAAAATGGTGGGTCGTGCTGGACTCGAACCAGCGACCAAGGGATTATGAGTCCCCTGCTCTAACCAACTGAGCTAACGACCCGTACTTCAATTATAAAACTGAGCGGGCCGCCTTCCGGCGGCCCGCTGCCATATTTACAACTTGGCGACCCGGCTGATCAGCTTTCGTTGTCGAGGAAGCTGCGCAGCCGCTCGGAACGAGACGGATGGCGCAGCTTGCGCAGCGCTTTGGCCTCTATCTGCCGGATGCGTTCGCGCGTGACATCAAACTGCTTGCCGACTTCTTCGAGCGTGTGATCGGTGTTCATTTCAATGCCGAATCGCATGCGCAGCACTTTGGCCTCGCGCGGCGTCAACGTGTCCAGCACGTCTCCCGTCACCCCACGCAGGCTGCCGTACACCGCCGCATCGCTGGGCGCCATCGTCGACTGATCTTCGATGAAATCTCCCAGATGCGAATCGTCGTCGTCGCCGATCGGCGTTTCCATGGAAATCGGCTCCTTGGAGATTTTCAGGATCTTGCGGATCTTCTCCTCGGGCATTTCCATTTTCTCAGCCAGCGTTGCCGGATCCGGCTCCGACCCAGTTTCCTGCAGTATCTGCCGCGATATGCGATTCATCTTGTTGATGGTCTCGATCATATGCACGGGAATACGGATCGTCCGCGCCTGGTCGGCAATCGAACGCGTAATCGCCTGGCGGATCCACCACGTTGCGTAAGTCGAAAACTTGTAACCGCGGCGGTATTCAAATTTATCCACCGCCTTCATCAGGCCGATGTTCCCTTCCTGGATCAGATCGAGAAACTGCAGGCCGCGATTGGTGTATTTCTTGGCAATCGAAATTACCAGACGCAGGTTGGCCTCGGTCATCTCGCGCTTGGCGCGCCGCGCCCGCGCTTCACCGGTGGTCATCTGCCGGTTGATATCCTTCAGTTCCTTGATCGGAATGCCGATCCGGCTCTGCAGGTCGAGCAGTTTCTGTTGTTGCTCGACAACCGCCGGCTCAAAACGCGACAGCGCCTCGCTCCACGGCTTGCCCGACTCCACCTCGCCGCGTATCCACCGCGCGCTGGTTTCCTTGCCCGGGAATTCCTTGATGAAATGCTGGCGGGGCATCCGCGCCTTGTCGATACACAGCGCCATGATGGTGCGCTCGTCGGTGCGCACTTCCTCCACCAGTTTACGCACACCGTCGCACAGCGCCTCAATCTGTTTTGCCGAGAAGCGGATTTTCATCAACTCTTCGGAAATGGCCTCACGTGCCTGCAGGTACGGACGTCCGCGCGAACCATGCTTCGGCAGGGCACGCATCATTTTCTGATAATTGACGCGAATATCGGCAAAGTGACGCAGCGCCGCCTCTTTCAGGCGCGCCAGGTCGGCCGCAGCCTGGGCGGCG
>JBBKXO010000017.1:0-13698 GCA_037969525.1 Burkholderiales bacterium
CAACTGCATTCGACCAAAGGCGACTTCGCTGACATCAAGGAACGCGTAGTCATGGCGCTGGAGAATCGCGGCCTGACGATAAACAACACTGCGCATGTAGGCGAAATGCTCGATCGTACGGGAAAAGATATCGGGCGCGAGCGGCGTATTTACGGCCATGCCGATGTACTCGAGTTTTGCAGCGCGGCACTTTCACGCGCAACCATGGAAGCTGATCCGCGTAATATTGTATTTTGTCCGTATGCGATCGCGGTCTATACCGTGCCGCAGTCGCCGGGCATTGTATATGTGTCGTACCGTCCGCCAATTGCACTGGGTTCGGGCCGTTCGATCCAGGCGCTGCGCGACGTCGAGAAACTGCTGGCCGATGTGGTTGCTGAAGCATTGAAATAACGCGACTACCAGTAATAGTAATCAAAACTATGACCAATCAAAGGAGGAACATCATGGCTGTTTCAGGAAGACTGCTGGGTGCGGCTTTGGCTGCGTTACTGTTTGTGGGTTCGTCGGGGGTTTGGGCGCAGGCGGATGACTGCAAAAATCGCGGTCAGCTCGACAACTTGTATTGCGACGAGAACAAGGACTTGGTGGCAGACACGCCCAAGGATCCGAAGCGGCTGAAGAATCCGAACACACTGGTTTTCACCTACACCCCGGTGGAAGATCCGGCTGTTTATGAAAACGCCTTCAAGCCTTTCCTTGACCATCTGGGTAAATGTACCGGCAAGCGCATTGTTTACTACTCCGTGAATTCCAATGCCGCGGAAATTGAGGCTATGCGCGCGGGCCGTTTGCATGTCGGTGGTTTTTCCACCGGACCGACGGGATTTGCCGTCAACCTGGCCGGCGCAGTACCGTTCGCAGTCAAGGGATACGAAAAGGATTTTCAGGGCTATAACCTGCTGATGATCGTCAAGAAATCCAGCCCTTACCAGAAGCTGGCGGATCTCAAGGACAAGAAAATTGCGCACACCTCGCCTTCGTCCAACTCAGGCAACCTGGCACCGCAAGTGCTGTTCCCGCCGGAAGGTCTGGTGCCGGAAAAGGATTACAAGGTGCTGTTCTCCGGCGGCCACGGACAGTCGGTCAAAGGTGTGGAATCCGGGGACTACGACGCGGCCCCGGTGGCCTCCGATGTGTTCTACCGCATGGCGGGAAGGGGTGAGGTCAAGGCAGATGATTTCCGCATTATCTACAAGAGCCCGGTATTCCCGACGTCGTCGTTCGCCTATGCCCACGACCTGCATCCGGATCTGGTCAAAACGATGACCAAATGTTTTTACGACTACCGGTTCCCGGAAGAGATGAAGAAAACTTTTGGTGGTGCAGACCGTTTCTTCCCGATTACCTACCAGAAGGACTGGGAAGTCGTGCGCAAGATCGCCGAGGGCACCGGCACGCCGTTTAACCGTACCGCGTACGAAAAAGAATCAGCGCGTGAGGAAGCTGCACGCAAGAAGGCCGCCGAAGCCAAGAAGAAGTGATGGCCGGGGCTCAACCGGGCGCGCCCATACCCGCCACCATTGAGGTGCGCGGGCTGAGCAAGGAATACCGCCGCGGCGTCCCGGTACTGCGCAATATTTCCATTGCGTTTCCCGACCGCGGCATTACTGCGGTGATCGGGCCGTCCGGTACCGGCAAGTCGACCCTGATCCGATGCATCAACCGGCTGGTCGAACCGACTGCCGGCGAGATACTGTTCCATGGCGCAGATCTGGTGCGGCTTTCCCGCAAAGCGCTGCGCGAGCACCGTCGGCGCATCGGCATGGTTTTTCAGGAATACAACCTGGTCGAGCGGCTGACGGTCATGGAAAATGTGTTATCCGGCCGGCTCGGCTACCTTCCGGCGTGGAAGGCGTTTCTGCGCCGGTATCCGCCGCAGGATATAGCCATGGCCTGGGATCTGCTCGAAACCGTGGGCCTGACCCAGTACGTCAACCAACGCGCTGACGCGCTGTCCGGCGGCCAGCGCCAGCGCGTCGGAATTGCGCGGGCGGTCATGCAGCAGCCCGATATTCTGCTGGCGGATGAGCCGACCTCCTCGCTGGACCCCAAGACCTCGGTGGAAATCATGGAACTGCTGGCCAGTATCACCGATACCCGGCATATTCCGGTCATCGTCAACATCCACAACGTGCCTCTGGCGAAACGTTTTGCCAGTCACGTGATCGGCATGGCTGGCGGCGCCATTGTTTACGAGGGCCCGCCGGACGGACTGAGCGATGATCACCTGAACCAGATTTATGGCGGCGAGGACTGGCAGGAGTGATGCTGCCGCGACCTGCACACTGGTTTCTGCGACACCTGTTGCTGCCATGAGCGCGCATCCTGCCGCACACTCGCGCCCACCGGCCTTCCTGCCCAACTGGCCGGCACGGCTCGCCTGGCTGGCGTTGATCGCCTATTCGTTTTACGCGGCATCGATACTCGACGTGACCTGGGAACGGTTCGTTACCGGCATCGATAACGGCATCCGTTTCATCGGACGCATGTTGCCGCCGGATACCAGCGCATCCAAACTGCAGTTGCTGGCCAAGGGACTTTATGAATCCATAGAAATGGCGATCATTGCGTCGGCGCTGGGCATCGCGCTGTCGCTGCCCATCGGTCTGCTGGCGGCGCGCAATCTGATGCCGGCCTGGGTGACCTGGCCGATGCGGTTGTTTATTGCCCTGTGCCGCTCATTTCATCAGGTCATCATCGCCATTATTTTCGTCAAGGCGGTGGGCTTCGGTGCGCTCGCGGGGATACTGGCACTGACCGTGGCTTCAATCGGTTTCATCGGCAAGCTGTTTGCCGAAGCCATCGAGGAGATTTCGCTAAAGCAGGTCGAGGCGATTCGCGCCACTGGCGCGCCATTCTTCAGCGTGATTGCCTATGGCGTCCTGCCGCAGGTGCTGACGCGTTTCGTCGGCTTTGCCACTTATCAGGTTGATTCCAATCTGCGCAATTCGACCATGGTCGGCATCGTCGGCGCCGGTGGCATCGGCGGCACCATGTTCGCAGCGTTCCAGCGTTTCGATTTTGATTTTCTGCTGACCATACTGCTGGCGATCATCGCCGTGATCATGGTCAGCGAATTGCTGCAGAATCAGGTCAAGAAACTCTACCAGTGACCGAGCAAAAAGATACGCAGACCACTAAGCCGGCAACTGATGCGGCAATGGTGCCCGGCACCGGCCTGCGACGGGAATGGCAGCGTTACACACGGCGTGAGCGCCTGGCGCGCTTTGCGCTGTATTTCGGCATTGTGTTTGCCTGCGTGATTTCGCTGCGCACGGTGCAGATCATTCCTGAATTCCTCTATGACGCACCGGAACAGGTTGCTGATCTGCTGCGGCGCATGTGGCCGATCGAATGGAGCTATTACCCAAAGGGCGTACATGAGGCGCTGATCGAGACGCTGCATATCGCAACTCTGGGCACGATACTCGCCATCATCATGGCGTTGCCGCTGGGCATGCTCGCGGCAAACAATGTGACGCCCAATGTCGGTCTCAATTATTTCGCCAAATTGCTGCTCGTGTCCTCGCGCTCGGTCAATTCCCTGGTGTGGGCGCTGCTGTTCGTGGCGATCTTTGGCCCCGGCGCATTGGCTGGCACCATGGCCATTGCATTTCGCTCCATCGGCTTTGTTGGCAAATTGTTCAGTGAAGCGCTGGAGGAAGCGCGGCCGGGCCCGATCGAAGCCTTGCGCAGCTGCGGCGCGCCCTCGCCGAGCATATTCGTCAAGGGCTACTGGCCGCAGGTCGAGCCCGCCTTCTGGGGCATCGCACTGTTTCGCTGGGACATCAGCGTGCGCGAATCCGCGGTGCTGGGGCTGGTCGGGGCCGGCGGCATCGGCACCGCGATCGACTCGGCCATGAACCTGTTTCAGTGGGACCGGGTGGCCCTGATGCTGGTGGTGATTTTTGCCGTGGTGTTGATTGCAGAGGTCGTGGTTACCGCGATCCGCAAGCGCATCATCTGACGCTGCGTTTCCAGATTTCTGCGCAGGCGGCGATTGCCGCATCGACATCCGCGTTCGTTATGTGGCGGTGAGTTACAAAGCGCAAAGACTGCGGATCCCCGGGGCTGACTGCAATGCCGCGCTGGCTGAAATCCTCCGCCCATTGCACTGCATTGCGACCGCTGGCGCGTACGCTGACGCGCACGATGTTGGTCTCGATGTCCCGGGGATTGACCAGCGATGCATCGATGGCATGCAGTCCGCTGGCTAGGCGCTGGGCCGTGGCGTGATCTTCGGCAAGGCGCGCCACCATGGTTTCGAGGCCAACGATGCCGGCTGCGGCAATCGAGCCGGCCTGGCGCATGTTGCCGCCGACCATGCGCCGGAACGGGCGTGCGCGATCTATGAATGCGCTGGTTCCGCATAGCACCGAACCCACCGGCGCTGACAGTCCCTTGGATACGCAGAAGCACACGGAATCGGTGTGCCTGGCAATTTCCGCTGCGGGTACGCCGAGCGCGACCGCCGCGTTGAACAGCCGCGCGCCGTCGGTATGCACCGGAACATCATGTTCGCGCGCCAGTGCATGCACCATCTGCATGTGTGCCAGCGGCAGCACCGTACCGCCGGCGCCGTTGTGCGTGGTTTCCATGCAGATCAGCGCGGTGCCGAAATTGTTGCGAGTCATTGGTCGCACGGCTACACGCAATGCCTCTTCCTCCATCGCACCTCGCACCCCCGGAATTCCCTTGTAGTACACCCCGGCCACTGCGGCGAGGCCGCCCAGTTCGTTGTTGAGGATGTGTGCGCCGCGCTCGAGCAGCACTTCGCCGGCACGTACCGTGTGCGTGAGCACGGCAACCAGGTTGGTCATGGTGCCGCTGGGCATGTAGAGGCCGGCTTCCTTGCCGGTATGCGTAGCTGCCAGCGCCTCGAGTTTGCGCACCGTGGCGTCGCCATCCCGCGAATCGTCGCCCTGGGTGGCGGTCTGCAACGCGGCGAGCATGGCCGCGGTGGGTTGGGTGACGGTGTCTGTGCGCAAGTCAATGATTTTATTCATTTATTTTATTTCTCTTCAAGCAAGGCGTTGACCAGTTCGACAAAGCCGGCGCCGGCTGCGGCGGCGGTGACATAAGCGGGTTCGTGCGCCAGGCGTCCGGCGAAATCGCGGACGTTGGCGACGCCGACGGCATGCGGAAAATAGCCGAACATGGGGGAGTCGTTGGGGGAGTCGCCGGCAAATACGTAATGTTCCCGCTCGGCATCAAGATCTACAGCGAAGCTTTCCGCATACAAGCGGCGCGTCATGGACAGCTTGTCATAGGTGCCAAACCAGCCGTTGATGTGTATCGAGCTGATTTTTGCGGTCATGCCATGGCGCTCCATGATGGCGACGATGCGTTGCACGGCGGCGTCGGGCAACCGTGGTACATCTTCGCAGAAATCTATGGCGAGATCAGTTTCCCGGTACTGTTGGTCGGCAGCGACGGCTGAGCCGGGAACCGCGGCAGTGATTTCCGTGGCGATGGTGGCGAAGGCAGCTCGATGTTGTGCACGCAGGTCCGGCGGATCTGCATATTGCCGCTGCATGGTGCGGCGGGTGCGGTCATAACGGAACCAGAAAGCGCCGTTCTCGCCGACCACGGCGTCTACCGGCCACATACGCGCGATGTGGTCGCACCAGCCCGCCGGTCGCCCGGTGATCGGCACCACGCTCAATCCCGCTGCGCGCAGTCGTTCCAGCGCGCCATAGGCTGCGGCGGTCAAATGTCCTTCGGTGGTGAGCGTGTCGTCGATGTCGCACAGCACACCACATACGCCGCGCCGGGCCGCGACGCTAAATGCCGACAGGGGTTGCATCAGTAACACTCCTCCTGTCCGGCGGGTTGCAGCGGGTGTGCCACAAAACCGAAGTGTGCCGGCACATCCGCGGCGCGTACCGGCCGTACCTCTATGCGTGTCATGTCCAGATCCAGTTCCAGCCCGACGCGCTCGCCGGCCTGCAGCGCGTCCAGCGTTGCGGCCAGCGCTGCTTCACCGGATGGATTGCCGCCGGGAGCGCTGAAGCGCGGCACCAGGGTTTCAAGATCGGCGTCATGCATCAAGCCGATGCCTAGATCGGTATCAAGCAGCAGTTGCCCGGCTTCATCGATATAGGCGGCCTTGATGGTGTGCACGGGGGCGCCGCAGTGGGAGGCGAGGGCGAGCGTTGCGTCCGGGGGGGAACTGATCCGGTAAATATGCGGCGTGTAGTCCAGTGACACGTACACCCGCTGCGGACCGTTCTGGAAAAACCAGCGCCCCTGATCGTCACGGTTGTAATTGCGCCCGAAAAAAGCAGCAATGCCCGGATTGGCAACGCGCTGGCCTTTAAGCAGCCAGTTCCCCCTGCGGTCCAGCGCAAGCCAGCCATAGACCGCAGGGACGTTGGGCCATTTGGCCATGCCGCGCAGAACGATGTCATCCATGGTTTCAATTTATCACAGCGACGCTTAACCCCAATCAGGGCCGGCAGGCGTTTACAGCTTTGTCGCGGGTGTTCCGCATACCTTGATCAAGGATCCATCATGAAACGCCTGATTGTTTTGTCGGCCCTGCTGTTGGCGGGCTGTACGCTGTCACCCCCGGCCGAGGCCGTGGGCAATATCGCCGATATCGTCATTTACGATCGGGCGCAGAGCCGCAATCTACCGGTGTATGTCCACGAGGGGCGGCATTATGTCGTCGGCCGCCCCGGCAACGAGTACGAAATCCGCCTGCGCAACCGCCAGCACAACGACATCCTGGCTGTGGTTTCGGTGGACGGCGTGGATGTGATCACTGGCGAAACGGCAGACTGGCGGCACAGTGGCTATGTGCTGGGCTCACACCAGGCTTTTGGTATCAAAGGCTGGCGTAAAAGCCTGGACCGCGTCGCCGCATTTTATTTTACGGCGCTGCCCGACTCCTATGCCGCGCGCACCGGTCGTCCGGACCATGTGGGTGTGATCGGCGTGGCGGTCTACCGCAGGAAAGCAGAACCGGTCGCGCACAGAGCTTTGCCACGACTGGAGCAGGGTTCGGCAGAGGCGGACTCGCCTCATTCACCATCTGTGCCCGGTGAACGCAGCGCCGCCGGTCGCCCGGCAGACAGCGTGGCCGGTAATGGCGCTGAATCGCAGGTGCCTCAGAAGTCGGCGCGGCTGGGCACGGGGCATGGCCGTAGTGAGACTTCGCAGGTGACTTACACCGAGTTTGAGCGCGCGAGCGCGGCACCGGCGGAGATGATCGCCATTTACTACGACAGTCACCGCAATCTAGTCGCACAAGGCGTCATTCATGCCCCGAAGGTGGCACGCCCGGACCCGTTTCCTGGACGCTTCGCGCCCGATCCACGCTGACACGACCGCGGGCAGCGATGGACACGGGTTGCCGGCATGCGGTGGCTTCTGCATACTGGCACCCCGTTATGTCCACGGATGCCGACACCAGCGACGAAGCGCTCATGCTCGGTTATCGCGACGGTGACGCGGCCGGCTTTGATGTGCTTTATGCCCGCCACAAAGGCGGCATCTATCGCTACCTGCTGCGCCAGTGCCGCAACGCAGCGCTGGCAGAAGAGCTGTTTCAGGACGTGTGGATGAACCTGATCCGCGCCCGTGCCGGTTACACGGTGCAGGCAAAGTTCGCCACCTACCTCTACCGAATCGCCCATAATCGGTTGATGGACCATTTCCGCCGCAATGACACGGCGACCCTGTCGCTGGATGACGAATCAGCCACGATCGTTGCTGAACCGGCCGCGCCTCGCAGTGCCGAGCCGGAAGCCAGCGCCGACGCTCGTGAGCAGGCGGCGCAGTTGCTGGCCCTGCTCGAAGCGCTGCCCTCCGAGCAGCGCGAGGCCTTTGTGCTGCAGCAGGAAGGCGGCATGAGCATAGATGAAATTGCGGCGACGACAGGGGTGACTCGCGAGACGGCAAAAAGCCGGCTGCGCTATGCGCTGGCCAAGCTGCGGGCGGGGATGCAGGCATGGCAATGACCCCGAAGACGGACATGGAACGCGATCCGCAGCTGACGGCCGGCTACCGCGCCGGCGCGCGGGAAGAACCGCCCGCACACCTGGATGCTGCGTTACGCGCCGCGGCCAGGCGGGAGGTCGGTGCCGGTCCGGGGAGCGCGGGAGCCGCCCGTTTCCGCAACTGGGGCGTACCGGTTTCTCTGGCCGCAGTGGTGGTGCTGTCGGCGACCGTGGTCATGATGATGCGTGAAGAGGGCGCTGACCGCTTCGAGCCCGGGGTATCGCCGGTACCAGTGGAAATGGCGCCGCAGGTAAAGCCCGACCTTGCAGAACGCCGGGACGCCCGCCCGCCGGTTGCGGCGGCTAAGGCGCCCTCATTCCCTTCCGCTTCTATGCCTTCGGAGGCAACGAAAACGGAGGTCGGGAAGGCCACCGAGCCTGCACCGCAGCGCGCAGCCGCCGCACCCCGCGCCAAGATCGCAGCGGGCGCTGTTGCCAGCGTGGAAGATGATGCGGCAGGTCGACGCGAACGCTTGGAATCAGCGCCGGCTGCGCCACGGCCTATGCTGCGGACTGTACCGTCCGCCACCGGGGAGTCCGCTGCGGCTCAGTCCGCCGCGCCGGTAGCGGCTATGGCAGACGCACTGGCAAAGGCGGCGCTGTGGCAGGACCTGATCCACGAACCTCCGAATCTATGGGTACGGCGAATTGCCGAATTGCGGCGCACCGGGAAGACAGCCGATGCCGATGCGTTGTCCGCCGAGTTTCGCCGCCGGTTTCCAGCGGAGCGCCTGCCGGACGATTTGCGTTGAGGTCGTATTGAGCATGGAGCCCAAACCCCAGCGACCGCCCGAGCCCGAACCGTGGGAGTGCTGCGGGAATGGTTGCTCCAACTGTGTTTACGATCGCTATTTGGAAGCGCTTACTAACTATGAAAATGCGCTTAAATCCTGGGAAGTGCGCCATGGGCTAAAGGCGCCCGATTCTAAGCGTGATGCTTAAGCCATTGTTTTTACTTAGTTAATTTTAATTCTCGGACTGTATTCTGCGATCCAAGCGGCGCCATAGTGAACTCTTGGCGCCGAAATCCCTCCAATATGTAGCGATGCCGCATGTTAAGCGTAATGCGTCCATCAAATTATATAATTATTGTTTTAAATCAATTACTTATAATTTTGTTGCGGCGCACTATACAGTACCGGTAAACTGCGTCCCGGTCGTGGACTGCGCTGGATGAAAATCCGCCGGCAGGCTTGCGGCCCAGGACTTGAGCACCTAGAATTAGCCAGTTTTTTTGAGTAGCCTACAACCTATGGTGGTTGTCGGCTGATTGTAGTCTTAAGGAGACACCGTTACCGTAGCGAGGTAACACGTTGCAAACGCCGGCCGCAGTTGCAGGCGCATCCCGACAGGAGGTTTTGCATGTACGCAAAATCGATTTCCGAATTATCTCCCGGGGACGACCAGAATGTTTCGTCGCCCCGGATCCGCAAGTTGATGACGCTGATAGTGTGCCTGGCCAGCGTGTCCGCCCTGGCCCTGCTGCTCCACGAGCGCTATGGCGCACCGTGGCTGCAAACCGCCTATGCTGCCGTCCAAAGCGAAGCGCAGGCCGTGTCAGCCCGCGTGCTGGCTCCCAAGGAGGAACCGGTAGCCCATCCTGATGCACCACGCCACGTGGCCTTGGCCGAGTTTCTCGCCAAACGCTACAAGGTTTCCCAGGATGTCACGCTGGAGTTTGTCAAAATTGCCCATGCCGAAGGCAAGCAGCTGGGCTTGGACCCGCTGTTGGTCATGGCGGTGATTGCCGTCGAATCACGCTATAACCCGATTGCGGAGAGCGTGGTGGGCGCCAAGGGTCTGATGCAGATCATTCCCAAGTACCATGGCGACAAGCTGGCTGAATTTGGCGGTGAAAAAGCGGTTTTCGACCCTGAATCCAATATCCGGGTCGGCACCCGCATCCTCAAGGAATACCTGACCCGCACCGGTAATCTCGGCATTGCACTGCAGATGTATGCCGGCGCGCTCGATGATGACAGCGACGCCTATACCAACAAGGTGTTGAGCGAAAAACAGCGTCTGCAGCACGTCGTCGCCTCCTTTGTGGAACCGGTGCGGGCGATACCGCGGATAGCCCAGCGTCTTGCTTCCCGGCATATCGATTCGCCACTCGGCGAATAAACCCGTCTACCCCGGCATCAGCAGGCGCGGGTGACCAGCATCCGCATAGTCTGGTCTGGTGGGTCGGTGATCGCCGATCTGCAGCCGGGTCCCACGGTTGACAAGCTGCTGGCAGCGTTGCCCTGCGTATCCAATGTCAGCACCTGGGGCGAGGAAGTGTATTTTGAGCTCCCGGTGACTGCGGCACTGGAACCCGGTGCGCAACAGGTCGTTGCTCCGGGCACGGTCTGTTTCTGGGTGGCAGGCAGTGCGCTTGCGTTGCCCTGGGGGCGCACCCCCATTTCCCAAGGTGACGAGTGCCGACTGGCCAGTGCCTGCAACGTGCTGGGAAGTATTCGTGGGGATGCAGCGGTGCTGAAATCGGCGCGTAACGGCGAGAAGATACGCGTCGAAGCCGCTTAGCTGGTTCGGGTGCGGGGCTATAATGGCCGCAACCGACGAGGGCGCGACATGGCTGATCAGGAAGTACCCAAGGATTTCTTCGAGTTCATGCAGAAAATGTGGAACCCCATGGGGTTTCCCATACCCGGCATGATTGCACCGACCATGAGCGTGGAAGATCTTGAGAAAAAAATCGCCGAGCTGAAGGCGGTGGAAACCTGGCTGACGATGAATACCGGCTTCGTGCAGATGACCATCAAGACTCTGGAAATGCAAAGGGCCGGTCTCGAGAGCATGCAGGCCGCGGGCAAGGCTGCCGCAGGGCAAAAAAAAGCGCCGAAATAATCGGCGTTTTTTTTCTGGGCTTGAGACCTACGCTCTGGCGTCCAGCGACTTCGGATCAAAGAACGGCCGGTCACCCTTGATCTGCGTTCTATGCATCAGTCGCCTGGATTCCGGATCGAACGCATCACGACGGTGCATTTGAATGTTGTGGCTACGGCTGACTAGCACTGCGTGCCGGCCAACCTTCGCCGCAACCTTCAGGCCCGCGCGTCCAGCGTTTTCGGATCGAAGAAAGGGCGGTCACCCTTGATCTGTGTGCGATGCATCAGCCGCCGTGACTCCGGATCAAACGCATCACGCCTGTGCATGGCGCAGCGGTTGTCCCAAATCAGCAGGTCGCTGACTTTCCAGACCTGGTACCACTCGAATTTCTTTTGCGTGGCGTGCGCCCACAACTGGTTCAGCAGATCTTCACTTTCGTCCAGCGGCAGTCCGACCACATAGGCATTGCGGCGGCGACCGAGGAACAGGCAGTTACGGTGGCTGCGCGGATGGGTGCGCACCAGCGGGTGGATCGCCCCCGGCGCGTCACGCGGATCGGTGACGTCGGTGTACCCTTTGCGCAGTTCGCCGGCGCTGTTGCGGCTGGAGTCATGCCGGCAATAGCGGCCGAGGATCAGTTTCCGGATTGACTCCGGCAGCGTTTCATAGGCCGCATACATGTTGCAGAAGCCGGTGTTGCCACCTTCCGGTGGCACCTCCAGCGAGTAGAGCAGGCTGCCGATCGGAGCCGTCTCGTTGTATGACATGTCGGTATGCCACTCTGCTTCGTAATGGCCGAGGTTGCCGATGGATTTGCCGTTCACCTTGATGTTCGACATCACGGTGATTTCCGGGTAGGGATTGACGACGTCCTTGCCGGCATGAACCGGTGCCTGGTCGAGGTCGCCGAACAGGCGTGCAAACGTCAGTAGCGCAGGATCATCTAGCTGCTGGTTGCGGAAACGCAAAATCAGGTGCGTATGCCAGGCATCTTCGATCTGCTTGAACGTTTCCTGCGCCAGCGGTTTGGACAGATCGACCCCGACCACGTCGGCGGCCAGCGCCGCCCCGGTGGGGATGACGGTGATATTGCACTTTTGCGGGGTATCCATGGGTGTCCCTCCTTCTCAGCCATACATGCTACTGCGGCGGCCGGGCGCCCTCAAGGCGCCGGTCATATTGCGGAAATTATTTTTCAGCGATCCGGTTGCGCAGGACTCCCAGCCCTTCGACCTCTGTCTCCAGGATGTCACCGGCTTTCATGAATTCCGGCGGATTACGTGCGTGGCCAACGCCGGCCGGCGTGCCGCTGAGGAACAGGTCACCCGGCTCCAGTGTCAGTCCCGCCGACAACTCGGCGATCAGGCGGGGAATCTTGAAATACATGTAGCTGGTATTCGATTCCTGCTTGGTGACTCCGTTGACGCGGCAGGTCAAGTGCAGATTCTGCGGCGTTTTGACCTCGTCGGCTGTGGTCAGCCACGGTCCCATCGGGCAGTGCCCGTCCAGGCTTTTCCCTTTAAACCACTGCTGGCCGTGCTGGCGCTGCACTTCGCGAGCCGACACATCATTGGCGATCATGTAGCCGTAGATGTGTTTCATCGCGTCGGCTTCGCTGATATTGCGGCCGCCCTTGCCTATGACTATGGCCAGTTCCACTTCCCAGTCGAGTTTCTCGGTGACGCCGGGGTGCGAAGGCACCTCCCCGTAGGGGCTATTGACGGTGGTCGGTGCCTTGGTGAAGAACGCCGGGTGCTTGGGCATTTCCTGCACATGCGGCCGGGCCTTGGCGCCCTCCTCGAAGTGTTCCAGGTAATTCCAGCCTACGCAGAACACATTCTTGCGCGGACGGATGGGGGCATGCAGCGTGACTTTGGCAGCAGCGTGATGCCCGGTTTTGACGCCGGCGACGGCTTTTTTGACCAGAGCCAGTCCACTGCGGCCGGCGGCCACCAGCGCGGCCATGTCATTGCTGGCGAAGGGCAGCTTGACACGCGCTTTCTTCGCCGCAGTCGCGAGATCAATGATGCTGCCATCGGCGGCAACGATGCCGATGGTTGCGGGTCCGCGGCGGGTCGCAGAGTAGGTGACGAGCTTCATACTATTCTCCCTGGGTGATGTGCTTGAATTTTTCCGCGGCCCTGACCAGTTCCGCACAGATGCCGGGCTCCCATGCCGAATGACCGGCGTCAGGTACGATGTGGTATTCCGCCTCGGGCCAGGCGCGGTGCAGGTCGTCGGCAGACACCATTGGACATACCGCGTCGTAGCGGCCCTGCACAATGACGCACGGGATGTTGCGGATGCGGTGCACATTATCCAGCAGCGCATTATCCGGCAGAAAAATATTGTTCTTGAAATAGTGGGCTTCAATGCGCGCCAGGCCCAGCGCCACCACGTCACCGGCAAAATAGGCCACGGTTTCCGGGCTCGGCAGCAGCGTCGAGCATGAGCCTTCATAGGTGCTCCAGGCGCGTGCCGCGGGCATGTGCACCTGCGGGTCGGGATCGGTCAGCCGACGGTGGTAGGCCGTGAGCAGATCGCCGCGCTCGGCTTGTGGTATCGGGTCGGTGAAAGCCCGCCACGCTTCCGGGAACAGGTTGCGCAGGCCATAGAGGAACCAGTCGATCTCACTTTTGCGGCACAGGAAGATGCCACGCAGGATCAGTGCGGTGCAGCGCTGCGGATGCGCTTCGGCATAGGCCAGCGCCAGAGTGCTGCCCCAGGAGCCGCCAAACACCAGCCAGCGCGCTATGCCGAGGTGTGCGCGCAGCATTTCGATGTCGCTGATCAGCAGCGGCGTCGTATTGTCGGTGATGCTGCCCAATGGTGTCGATCGGCCGGCGCCGCGCTGGTCGAA
>JBBKXO010000018.1:0-8104 GCA_037969525.1 Burkholderiales bacterium
TCATTTCATTCAACGACGGCAGGGTTTATGAGCGCTATTCGCGCCCGCAGACCATCGATGGCGAAATCGTCGGCAGAGTATGGAGCTTCCGCGATGTCTCCGCGCGCAAGGAGCTGGAGCGCCGGGTTGAGCTGACCTTCAGTCACGCGGGCGTGGGCATGGCATTGACTGGTCTCGACAGCCGTTACCTGATGGTGAACCAGAATTTCGCCGATCTGCTCGGCTATACGCCGGCAGAACTGACAGGCAAACCCGTCAGCGAGACTGCGCAGCCAGACGAAAATCGCGCCTCCATTGATCTGACGCGGGAGAAACTGCTGCGCGGGGAACTCGACAAGCACAGCAGGGAGCGGCGCTTCATCCGCAAAAACGGGGAATTGGTCTGGACCAACCAGACCATCTCCGTGGTGCGCGATGCCACAGGAAAACCGCAGTACTTCATCAGGGTCATCGAAGACCTGACCGAGCGCAAAGCGATCGAACAGCGCTACCAGGAAACTTTCGACCAGGCCGCGGTCGGCATCGTGCACACCTCGTATGATGGCAAATACCTGCGGGTCAACCGGCAATTCTGCGAGATGCTGGGTTACGACGAGTCGGAACTGCTGGGGCACTTGGTGTCTGATTTCAGCCACCCTGTTGATCGCGAGAAATTTACCCTGCATCGCCGGCTCATGTGGGAAGGCAAGCTGGACCGCTATGCCGAAGAAAAGAAATACATCCGCAAGGATGGCCGCACCGTCTGGGCCAATCGTTCGGTATCCCTGGCCCGCGACGGTTCCGGCAAGCCCTTGTATTTCATCCGGATCATCGAAGACATCACCGAGCGCAAGGAAGCCGACGAGCGTTACCGGGCCACTTTCGACAATGCCCCGGTCGGCATCATGCATACGGCCATCGGCACCTACCAGATCCTGCACGTAAACCCCAAGCTGTGCGAAATGCTCGGCTACACGCAGGCTGAACTGCTGGGCATGACCAGCATCGACGTCGTCCACCCTGACTACCGTTTCAAGGATGCGCCCCAGTACCAGGATCCGATGCTCAAGGGCCAATCCCAATCGTTTTCGTCGGAGAGAATATTCCTGCGCAAGGACGGCTCCAACCTGTGGGTCAACCGCACGGTGTCTCTGGCCCACGACGCTTCGGGCAAACCCCTGTATTTCATCCGGATCATTGAAGACATCACCGAGCGCAAACAAGTCCAGGAACTGATGGCACAGGAACGCACCCTACTGCGCACCATCATCGATGCACTGCCCGATTACATTTACGTCAAGGATCAAACCGGAAAATTCCTGCTCGCCAACAAGGCCTGGCGTGCCGCCCGTGGCGAGCAGAACGAGGACATCGCCGGCAAGACCCTGATCGACTACTTCCCGCAGGAGATAGCCGAAAAACTGGCCGTGCAGGACGCCGGCATCATCGAGAGCGGGGTTCCACTGCTGGATGCCGAACTGAAGCTGGTCATCAAAAGCGATGACGGCGGGCAGTCCAATGTGTATTGGTCTGCCACGACCAAGGTCCCGCTGCGCAA
Source organism: Burkholderiales bacterium (assembly GCA_037969525.1). Lineage (GTDB taxonomy): Bacteria > Pseudomonadota > Gammaproteobacteria > Burkholderiales > SG8-41. The sequence continues at coordinate 1,538 of JBBKXO010000018.1, forward strand.
TGTGACCGGGAATATCGTCGGCACTGTGGGCATCAGCCGTGACATTACCGATCAGAAACTAGCGGAAACACGGCGTGCAATGGCGCATGCGGTGACCCACGTACTCGCTGAATCAGCCACGCTGGCCGAGGCCATGCCGCGGATCATCCGCACCATTTGCGAGGCCATGGGCTGGGCCTACGGCGCGCGCTGGGCCTACGATGAAACACAGCAAGTGCTCTTGCGGATGGATCATTGGTGCGATTTCGAACCGCAATTCGATCCTACAGACCAGGAGTACTGGCTGCGGGTGCAGCGCAAAGGCAGCGGCCGCTTCCTGCGCCGCGCCTGGCTGGAACAAAAATCGTCCTGGATTACCAATCTGCAGGATGACAAGCCGTTCCGCCGCAAAGCCAGCGTAGTCAAACTCGGCTGGCACAGCGCTTATGCTTTCCCGATCCAGATCGGCAGCCAGGCCATCGGCATCATGGAATTCTTCGGGGCAGACATCCGCGAACCTGATGAAGCCATGCTGCAGAGCACGTCCGCCATCAGCAGCCAGATCGGGCAGTTCATCCAGCGCAAAGAAGCCGAAGACAAGGTGGCTTTTCTCGCGCAGTTCGACACGGTCACCGACCTGCCGAACCGCTTTTTGTTCAGCGACCGCCTGAGCCAGATGATCATGCAGTCGCAGCGCAACAGCTGGCTGGCCGGGATCCTGTTCGTGGACCTTGACCGCTTCAAGGTCATCAACGACACCCATGGCCATGCCGCCGGCGACCAGTTGCTGCGGCTGGTGGCTGCACGCATGCAGGAGTGCGTGCGCAGCGGCGACACTGTGGGGCGGCTGAGCGGGGACGAGTTTGCCGTTGCGTTATCGAATCTGTCGAGAGTTGACGACGCCGGACTGGTCGCGCAGAAAATCGTCGAGAAACTGGCGACGCCATACGATATCGATGGACACCAGATCTACATATCCGCCAGCGTCGGCATCGCGCTCTATCCGGGTGACGGCAAGGATCCGGACACCCTGCTGAAAAACGCAGATACCGCCATGTATCTGGCCAAGGAACAGGGCCGCAACGGTTATCAGTTCTATCTGCCGCAGATGAACGAGCGGCTGATCCACCGCCAGCAGCTCGACTCACAACTGCGCGGCGCACTGGAACGTGAGGAATTTCTGCTTTATTACCAGCCCAAGGCCAGCCTCAGCACAGGCGCCATCACCGGGTTCGAAGCGCTGCTGCGCTGGCAACGCGGCGAGGTGCTGGTCCCACCGGTTGAATTCATCTCCATCCTGGAAGAATCCGGCCTGATCGTGCCCGTCGGCGAGTGGGTGTTAAAAACCGTGTGTGCGCAGATCAAACGCTGGGAGCAGTCCGGCGTCACCCCGCGCCCGGTTGCCGTCAACCTGTCCGCGCGCCAGTTCCAGCGCAAAAACCTGGCGGAAGTAGTGGGACAGATCCTGCGCGAGAGCGGCGTCAATCCGGCCCTGATCGAACTGGAACTGACCGAATCGCTGCTGATGAGCGACGCCAAGGAAGCCGTGGAAACCCTGCATCAGCTGAAGCACCTCGGCGTGCAACTGTCGGTGGATGATTTTGGCACTGGCTATTCGAGCCTGGCCTATCTTAAGCGCTTCCCGCTCGACGAACTGAAGATCGATCGCGAATTCATCCGCGACGCCATCAGCGACCCTGACGACGCCGCCATCGCGCTTACCATCATCAACCTTGCGCACAGCCTGAAGTTGCGCGTGGTGGCCGAAGGCGTTGAAACCGAGGGGCAGCTCAATTTCCTGCGGCGGCATGGCTGCAACGAAATCCAGGGCTACTATTTTTCGCGCCCGCAACCGGTGGCGGCGTGCACCCGCATGCTCGCCGAGGACAAACACCTGCCCCAGGCGCAGCGCACTCCCGTCAAGGACGCGCTGACCCTGCTGCTGGTGGTGGACAACGATGACGAGTTGCAGCGACTGATGCAGGCCTTCGCCCCCGATGGGTTCAACATGCTGACCGCCAAAAGCGCCGAAGACGGCTTTGAGAGCCTGGCCCGCGAACACGTGGATATCGTGATCACCGACAACGACATGCCGGGCATGAGCGGCATAGAATTCCTGACCCGGGTGCGCAAGCTCTATGTGCACGCCTTGCGCGTGCTCGCTTCCAGCAGCGATGACACGCCCACCCTGACCCGCGCCACCAACCGGGCCGGCATCCACTTGTTTCTGCCCAGTCACTGGGCGCCGGAACGGTTGTGCGCCGAAGTGCGCGATACCCTGCAGACCTACGCCGACGCGACGGTGGCGAGCGGCCAGCATGCAGTACTGCAGGTCCGCCCGGATTAGAAAGTCAACAGCGGAACGCCAACAGCGGCGCTCCACGACACGACAAATGTCCATAAAGACCAGATAACGGACTCTGAGTAGAATCACCTGTCACTAGCCATAGCCTGCTGATTGGAGTATTTTTCCGCCTCATCAGCATGACGATAGCCTGAACAAAGTCCACACTACAACCAGCACCAGCCAGAAAGCCATTCCATGAGCAACGACCTGAAGGCCTACAACATTTTCGACCTGCGCGAGCTCGCGATGAAACGCGTGCCCAGGGGATTCTTCGAATTCGTCGACCGCGGCACCGAGGATGAAATCTCGCTGAACAACAACCGCGCCGTATTCGACCGCATCCGCTTCCGCACGCGCACCTTTGTCGATGTCTCCAAGCGCACCCAGGACACCGAGATCTTCGGCGTCAAGCACAAAATGCCGGTGATCATCGCCCCCACCGGTGTCGCCGGCCTGTTGTGGCACGAAGGCGAGATCGCACTGGCGCGCGCTGCACGCGCCGCGGGCATACCGTTCACGCTGGCCACCGGCTCGATCACTGCGATGGAACGCGTCGCCGACGAAGCTGGCGGCGAACTGTGGTTTCAGCTCTACCTGTGGCCCGATCGCACGATGTCGCACGAACTCGTTAACCGCGCCAAGGCCGCGGGCTACAAGACGCTGATCGTCACCGTGGACGGCGTGTCCTCGGGCAACCGCGAATACAACCTGCGCAACGGCTTCACCCTGCCCTTCAGCTTCGGCCTGAAGAACATGGTCGACATGGCCACGCATCCGCGCTGGCTGTTGGGCGTGATGGCGCGTTACCTGCTGACCACCGGCATGCCGATGTATGCCAACTACCCCGAACGCGCCAAGGCCAAGATGACGCGCGGTCCGGTCGGCCGCTCCAGCCTGCGCACCGATGCGATCAGCTGGGATGACCTCGACGCGCTGCGCAAGATCTGGCCGGGCAAGTTGATTGTCAAAGGCATACTCGATCCGCAGGACGCCATCACTGCAGTCGATCACGGCGCCGACGGCATCGACGTCTCCAACCATGGCGGACGCAACCTCGACGGCATCGTCTCACCGATCGAAGTGCTGCCGGAAATTGTGGACGCGGTGGGCAAACGCGCCACCGTATTCATGGACAGCGGCATCCGCCGCGGCAGCGATGTGGTGAAAGCCCTCGCCCTGGGCGCCACCGCCGTGATGGTTGGCCGCTCAACGCTCTACGGCGTGGCCGCCGGCGGCGAAGCCGGTGCGGCACGCGCGCTGCAGATCTACCATGACGAAATCAGTCGCAACATGGCGCTGCTGGGCTGCAAGACCGTGGATGAACTCGGACCACAATGCCTGCTGTTTGCCGACAAGCACGAACTGCGCGGCCCGAAAGAACGCGCGGCGCTGCGCGTGGTGGATGGTAAAGCCGCGGAGTCCTAGACGCGCCGCCTGAATTTTTCCAGGGCGGCCGCCACCCGGTGATCAGTCCGTGCGGAGGCTGTCTGCAGTGGCGCGCAGCGTCGCCAATTGTCCGATGACATCCCGGGACTGCACGAAATTGGCGGTGGAATCGGCTGACGGGTGCAGGCTGTCGCGCGCCCCGGCGATGATGCTGAGCATCTGTTTTGCGATGTCGAACCGCGGATCAGCCGGGCTGATCGCTGTCGCGAATTTCTCGCATTCGTCCAGTACAGGCCGCAGACTACCGAAATCCATTTCTGCCATGTATCGACCTCCAGTGAATTATGCAAGGCCACGCACTGCGGCCTCACTGCAGACATGATGCCGGATTCAGCACCATCAGGGTGGCATATCGCATCTGCAGCGGCCTAAGTCACTTCATGCAGAAACTGCAGCACCGCCACTTCGTCGCGACGCAATGCCGGCACGGCACGGCGGCGCTTGCTGCGGCGCGGCGGTGCGGTGACCGAAGCCGCTGCGGTGAGGCCTTGCAGATAAGCGTGCAGCAACGCGGGATGGACATAGTACTTGCGGCACACCGTGCGCGTGTTGCCCAGCCGCTCGGCTACCGCATCGATGGCGCGAATGATGTTGCCGAGCGCCTCCTTTTTATTCGGTGCCGGGCCGGCCGCGCGCAACGCCACCGCCGCCAGTATGGAGCCGCCCCAGGTGCGAAAATCCTTGGCCGTGACATGGCGACCGCCGGCCGCCTGCAAATAGGCATTGACGTCATCCGAGGTGATGGTCTGCCGTGCGCCGTCATCATGTAGAAACTGGAACAATTCAAGCCCAGGCAAATCCTGGCAGCGCTGCACGATGCGGGCAATACGCCGGTCGGTCACGGCAAAGGCATGCTGCACACCGCTTTTGCCGCGAAAACTGAAGCGCAGTTTCGATCCGCTCACCTTGACGTGCTGGGTGCGCAGTGTGGTCAGCCCGTAAGAGCGGTTCTCTTTCGCGTATTCGTCATTGCCGACGCGGATCAGCGTCTTGTCGAGCAGCCGCACCGTGGTGGCGAGGATCTGGCGCCGGCTTAATTCGGGAGCGCCGAGATCGCGTTCGACGCGTTCACGGATCGCCGGCAGCACTTCGCTGAACTCAAGCATGCGGCGAAATTTGGAACGGTCGCGCGCTTCACGATAACGGGTGTGATAACGATACTGCTTGCGCCCGCGCGCATCGCGCGCCGTGGCCTGGATGTGGCCCTTGGGGTCGGCGCAGATCCACACGTCCGTCCACGCCGGCGGAATGACCAGCGAACTGATGCGCTGGCGAACCTGTTCATCGGTAATGCGCCGGCCATTGGCACGGAAGTACGCCCAGCCCTTGCCCACACGGCGCCGGGCAATGCCCGCCACGCCGTCCGTCACATAATTCAGGCCGGCGCGGCTGGCGGTTTTCCGATGCTCGACAATGCGCGGCGAAACCATCGCGGCTCCTTGTCAGGTTGCGGGCGGTATGGCCCGTTTTCCCCTATGCCATTGCATACGACCAACAATGTGGTCATGCCCTTAATAATCATCGGGTTTCGGCAGCCCGTCTTTCCATTTTGGGCGTTTCGACATCCAGTACACCAGCCACCCCAGCATCAGCAGACTGCCGCCCGCCAGCACCAGCAGCGCCTCGTTGACTATGGAGTCCCCGCGCGCACGCCGCGGCGGCAATTCAGATGATGCAGACGCCGCCTGTACCACCGGCGTCACGGACTGCGCGGGCGTAGTGGCTGGCGCAACCACCGCGGGTTTGATCACCGCGACGGGCGCTGATGTGGTCGCAGCGACAGGCGGCGGCTGCATTGCCGGCGGTGCGGGCTGCGCAGCTGCGGTTTCGAGCATGCGCTGCAGGCGCTGGATCTGTGCCTCCATCACGGCAACCCGCGCCAGCATGTCCTGCAGCGATTTGGTGCTGGAAGTGAGCTGATCTTCCAGGCGCTGCAACTGTCGGGTGTCGGCCATACTGCTGGCCGCAGGCGCACTGACCGGCGCCCGCTGCACGCGCGGCGGCGGTGGAATGAAAGCGGATGCTGAGACGGGTGCCGGCCCCGCGGATGGTTTCGGGTATTCCACCGCCGGAATGACCGCGGGCAAATAGGCCTCGACCGGCGCGGCGCGCTGTGGTCCGTAGCCATAGGGGTTCAACAGTGCGCTGTAGCCACGGGCAATGCGCGTGCCCTTGTTGTCGATCTCGACCAGCAGATAAACATAGGGTTCGTTAACCGGCCGCGTCGAGCGCACCTCGATATAGTTGCGCCCATTCGGATGTTTGCGGATGTTGAGGCTCGCCCCGGAGAGCGCCGGGCTGTAGCGGAAATCCGCCAGCCGGTAGGCATCCGGCCCCGCGATGCGCGGGGTCAGCGCAGACCATTCGTCCTGATACGACAGCAGGTCGATCTCAGCCCGGAATGGCTCGCCCATCGCCGAGTACACGACGAGTTTGCCCAGACCGGCCGCGCCAGCCGCCGATGAAATCGACACCCACAAGAGTGCCGTCAAAACGCCGCGTAATCTAAGGATGGGGCGAACGATGCCACCTCCCGGTCTATATGTACAGCGGGAAGTTACTAGTTTACTCTCAGAGATGCAACTAACTTGTTAAAAAGATTGAGGAAATCATGGTTTGAATTGGCCTGGAAACGACACTGAATCAGGCTTGCCGGGGAAACCAACCCCCTAAAAGCCGCATAAATAGCGGCTAAAACGGAAAATTCCGGGCAAAAAAAGCCCCCGTGAACGGGGGCTTTTCCCGACCAGACCCGCGGGTCCGGCCAGCAAGTCCTGCGACTTCAGTTTAGTGCC
>JBBKXO010000019.1:0-4062 GCA_037969525.1 Burkholderiales bacterium
AGCCAGCGCGCTATGCCGAGGTGTGCGCGCAGCATTTCGATGTCGCTGATCAGCAGCGGCGTCGTATTGTCGGTGATGCTGCCCAATGGTGTCGATCGGCCGGCGCCGCGCTGGTCGAATATGACGATGCGGTAGTGTGCGGGATCAAAAAACCGCCGGTGCGCGGGGGCGGCGCCGGCGCCGGGGCCGCCGTGCAGGAACACCACCGGGGCACCGCGCGGGTTGCCACTTTCCTCGAAATACATATGGTGCCGGCCATCGAGCGACAGCGTGCCGGCGTTGTAGGGTTCGATCTCGGGATGGAGTTCGGCGCGTACGCCGGAGGACATGTTGTTCATGAAATGTCTGGCTGCGGAATCAAGGCAGCAATGCTTACGCTGCGGGAAAGCAGCGCAACGTTAGCACAAAGGTTATGTAAGGTGTGACGGACAGGCGGCCAACGCGGGCTCCGCGATGGAGGGCTACGGTATAATCGTCCTCCCCCAGGAACATCCTCAAAATCAAAATGCAGCGGCCAACCACTGTGCAGCAATATCAAACGGCAGAATTTCCGAAAGGCGGCTTTTCTTAAATGCCCGAAGATCAACTCCGCAAAGCGGCGCTTGAATATCACCGGCTGCCCGTTCCGGGAAAAATCGCGGTCACCCCGACCAAGGGCCTGGTCAACCAGCGCGACCTGGCGCTGGCCTACACGCCGGGCGTTGCCAAAGTCTGCGAGGAAATCGCGGCCCATCCCGAGGAGGCGAGCAACTACACGGCGCGGGGCAATCTGGTTGCGGTCATCACCAACGGCACTGCCGTGCTCGGTCTGGGCAACATCGGCCCGCTGGCGGCCAAGCCGGTGATGGAAGGCAAGGCGGTACTGTTCAAGAAATTTGCCGGCATTGACGTGTTTGACATAGAGATCAACGAGCTCGATCCCTACAAGCTGGTCGATATCATCGCGTCACTCGAACCCACTTTCGGCGGCATTAACCTTGAAGACATCAAGGCTCCCGAGTGCTTCATCGTCGAGCGGGAACTGCGCAAGCGCTGCAAGATCCCGGTGTTTCACGACGATCAGCACGGCACCGCGATTACTGTCAGCGCGGCGTTTATCAACGGCCTGAAAGTGGTCGGCAAGGACATCGGCAGCATCAAGCTGGTGGTATCGGGGGCGGGTGCCGCGGCGCTGGCCTGTCTCGACCTGCTGGTGTCGCTGGGCCTGAAACAGGAAAACATCGTAGTCACCGACATCGTCGGCGTGGTCTACAAGGGCCGCAAGGAAGAGATGGATGAGGACAAGGCACGCTATGCGATCGACACCAAGGCGCGCAAGCTTGGTGAGGTGATCGCCGGGGCTGATGTGTTCCTCGGCCTGTCGGCGGGCAAAGTACTCAAGCCCGAAATGGTCAAGCTGATGGCTGAGCGGCCGTTGATCCTGGCGCTGGCCAATCCGGAACCGGAAATCCTGCCGGAACTGGTGAAGCAGGTGCGGCCCGACGCGGTCATGGCGACCGGGCGTTCGGATTACCCGAATCAGGTCAACAATGTGCTGTGCTTCCCGTTCATATTCCGCGGCGCGCTGGATGTGGGTGCCACGACCATCAACCGGGAAATGGAAATTGCCGCAGTCAACGCGATTGCCGCACTCGCCCAGGCCGAGCAGTCCGACATTGTCGCTGCAGCCTATGGCGAACAGGACCTGAAATTCGGCCCCGAGTATCTGATCCCGCGTCCTTTTGATCCTCGCCTGATCAGCATCGTTGCCCCGGCAGTGGCCAAAGCCGCGATGGATAGCGGCGTGGCGACGCGCCCCATCGAGGATTTCGACGCCTACGTACAACGCATGACCGAACTGGTTTACCACTCCGGCCTGATCATGAAGCCGGTGATTGCCATAGCGAAGAAGTCACCGAAGCGTGTGGTCTATACCGAGGGTGAGCATGAGGTCGTGCTGCGCGCGGTGCAGGTGGCAGTGGACGAGGGTATCGTGCGCCCGGTGCTGATCGGCCGGCCCGATGTGGTCATGACGCGAATCGAACGTCTCGGACTCAGGTTGCAGCGTGATCGCGATTTCGAACTGGTTGATCCCAATGATGATCCGCGCTACCGCGAATACTGGATGGAATACCAGAGAATCGGCGAGCGCAGCGGCGTGACGCCGGAAATTGCCAAACTCGATATGCGCCGGCGCGCGACGCTGATCGGCGCCATGTTGATGCGCATGGGTGCGGTTGATGCGATGCTGTGCGGCTTTCTGGGCCGTTACGACAGCCATCTGCGTTTCGTCGATCTGGTGATTGGCAAACGCCAGGGGGTGCAGAATTTCTCTTCGATGAATATGGTGATCCTGCCCGACCGGACAGTGTTCATCTGCGATACCTATGTCAATTTTGATCCCACGGTCGAGCAGATCGCCGAATCGACGGTGCTGGCTGCCGAGGTGATCAGCCGGTTCGGGCTGACACCCAAGGTCGCGCTGCTGTCGCACTCGAGTTTTGGTGCGGCTGACTCGGTCACTTCACGCAAAATGCGCGCCGCACTGACCTTGATCACCGAGCGTGCGCCGGGACTTGAAATAGACGGTGAGATGCATGGTGATGCGGCATTGTCAGAGGAAATACGCATCAAAAACTTTCCGCATACGCGCCTGAAGGGGCCAGCCAACCTGCTGGTGATGCCGAATATGGACGCGGCGAATATCTCGTTCAAATTGCTGAAGACGGCATCCGGTGACGGTATTACCGTCGGTCCGATCCTGCTGGGCGCTGCCAAACCGGTGCATATCATGACCACCAGCGTCACGGTGCGCCGCATCGTCAACATGACGGCGCTGATCGTTGCCGATGCCAATGCCCAGCGCGGCGAACAGCGCCCCCTGCTTTGATATTATAACTAGTTGTTTTTAATCAATATTTTATAAATAATGACCATGGCTAAATTCCGTACTGAACACGACACGATGGGCGAAATCCAGGTGCCCGACCGCATGCTCTGGGGCGCACAGACGCAGCGCAGCCTGCATCACTTCCACTTTCCCGGCGAAACCATGCCGATGCCGGTGGTGCACGCGCAGGTGCTGGTCAAGAAGGCCGCAGCGCAAACCAACATGATGTTGGGCATACTCGACAAAAAGAAGGGTGCCGCCATCGTCAAAGCTGCAGACGAAGCGCTGACCGGCAGCCTCGATGCGCATTTCCCGCTGGTGGTGTGGCAGACCGGCTCGGGCACCCAGACCAACATGAACGTCAACGAAGTGCTGGCGAACCGCGCCTCAGAAATACTGGGTGGCAAGCGCGGCGCGGCGCGACTGGTGCACGAGAACGACGACGTCAACAAAGGGCAATCGTCGAACGACACTTTCCCGACGGCGATGCACGTTGCTGCAGTGATGGCGCTGGAGCAGCAGTTGAAACCCGCGGTGAAAAAGCTGCGCAACACGCTGGACAAAATAGCGCGTGCCTGGATGCATCTCGTCAAGATCGGCCGCACCCATTTGCAGGATGCGACACCGCTGACACTGGGCCAGGAATTTTCGGGCTATGTCGCCCAACTCGATCATGCGCTGAAACACATCGACGCCGCACGCCCGCACCTGTGTGAGCTGGCACTCGGCGGCACCGCAGTCGGCACCGGGCTCAACGCGCATCCGAAATTTGCGAAGGTCGTGGCTGCGCAACTGAAGAAACTGACCGGCTTGCCGTTTGTGACTGCACCCAACAAGTTCGAAGCGCTGGGTTCCTGCGATGGCGTGGTCAACGCGCACGGTGCGCTGAAAACGCTGAGCGCCGCATTGATGAAAATCGCCAACGACATCCGCTGGCTGGCCAGCGGCCCGCGCTGCGGCATCGGCGAGCTGAGCATCCCGGAGAACGAGCCGGGATCGTCAATCATGCCGGGCAAGGTCAATCCGACCCAGTCCGAGTCCATGACCATGGTCTGCTGCCAGGTGTTCGGCAACGATGTCGCGATCAATGTCGGCGGGTCCATGGGCAACTTCGAACTCAACGTGTTCCGGCCGATGGTGATCCGCAATTTCATGCACAGTACACATCTACTGGCCCATGCCTGCGAGAATTT
>JBBKXO010000020.1:0-3080 GCA_037969525.1 Burkholderiales bacterium
TGCGCGCACCCGCGACAAGCTCGAAACCTGGTGCAAAAAAATGGCTGACCAGCTGGGCATACCGGTAATGCCCGCGGCATCCGGTGCGGAAGCCATCAAAGGTGCGCAGGTGGTCAACATCATGACCAAATCAGCGACGCCGGTCATCGATGGCGACTGGCTGCAGCCGGGGCAGCACGTCAATGCCGCGGGCTCCAATGCGCTGTCGCGTGCAGAGATCGATGCCAAAACCATCGCCCGCTGCAAACTGATCACCGTCGATTCACGCGGCACTGCGCGCAACGAATGCGGCGACCTGGTCGCTGCGGTTGAAACCGGACGCATCAACTGGGACACACTGACCGAGATCGGCGAAGTCATCGCCGGGCGCATGCCGGGCCGCGCCGGCAAGGACGACATCACGCTCTACGAATCGCATGGCATGGGCATCCAGGACGTGTATACCGCGGCCAAGCTGGTTGAACTCGCGCGCAGCCGCAGCGTCGGCACTGCGCTGCCGATGTAAATCATCACACCTGAATCGATTGGATATTTCATGACCACTGCAAACGAGACGATAGGATTTGTCGGCATCGGCGCCATGGGCACACCGATGGCCGGCAATCTCGCCCGCGCCGGCTACAAGCTCGTCGTGTTCGATCTCGATGTGGCACGCACTGCCGCACTGACCAAGGAATCCGGCGTAACAGTGGCAGCGAGCCTCGCCGAACTGGGTGCACAATCCGCCATCATCATCACCATGCTGCCCGACGGCAAAGCCGTACGCGCAGCATTGTGCGGAAAGGCCGACAACTTCAAGGATTGCCTGCTGGAGCGCGCGCAAAAAAATGCGCTGGTCATCGACATGAGTTCATCATCCCCTGTCGGCACGCGTGAACTGGGCAAGCTGATGGCATCACGCGGCACACCGTTCATCGATGCGCCGGTATCGGGCGGGGTCAAAGGTGCGACCGCTGCATCGCTGGCGATCATGGTCGGTGGTGATCCCGCCATCTACGAGCGCGTCAAACCGATGCTTGCGAAAATGGGCGGACAACTGTTCCACGCCGGACCACTGGGCGCGGGACACGCGATCAAGGCGCTGAACAATTATGTATCGGCCGCGGGACTGGTGGCAGCCTGCGAAGCCATCATTGCCGCCGAACGTTTCGGGCTGGATCCTGCGGTCGCCACCGAGATCATCAATGTCTCCAGCGGCATGAACAACACGACGAAGAACAAGGTGAAGCAGCACATGCTGGCCGGGACCTTCGGCGCCGGCTTTGCGACGGCGCTGATGGCCAAGGACGTGCGCACGGCATTGGAAGTCGTGGAATCCACCGGCACGCCGGCCGATCTCGCGCGCCACTGCGCGGCATTCTGGACCGAGGCCGAAGGCAAACTGCCCCCAGGCAAGGACCACACCGCCGTCTACCAACTCATTAAAGACAAGAAGTAATCCATGCATAAGCCGCTGTCAGGCCTGCGCGTGCTCGACATGAGCCGCATTCTCGCCGGCCCGTGGTGCGGGCAGGTGCTTGCCGACCTCGGCGCCGAAGTCATCAAGGTGGAGCGCCCCGGTAAGGGCGACGACACCCGCGGCTGGGGGCCACCATTCCTGAAAGACGGCGACGGCAACAACACCAGTGAATCCGCTTATTACCTGTGTGCCAACCGCGCCAAGCAGTCGATCACGCTGGACATCGCCAAGCCTGAGGGCCAGGCCATTGCGCGCGAAATCGCACAGCATGTCGATATCGTACTGGAGAATTACAAGGTCGGCGACCTCAAACGTTACGGTCTCGATTACGCTACTTTGTCGGCGCTGAATGCGCGCATCGTGTACTGCTCGATTACCGGCTTCGGCCAGGATGGTCCGCTGAAAGACCGCGCCGGTTATGACTTCATGGTGCAGGGCATGGGCGGGCTGATGAGCATCACGGGTGAACGCGATGACCTGCCCGGTGGCGGACCGCAGAAGGCCGGGGTCGCCATCGCCGACCTGATGACCGGCATGTATGCCACTGTAGCCATTCTCGCCGCCATCGAGGAACGCCATCGCAGCGGCCAGGGGCAATATATCGACATGGCGCTGCTCGACACCCAGCTGGCCTGGCTCGCCAACCAGAACAGCAATTACCTGATTGGCGGCACGCCACCGCAGCGCATGGGCAACGCGCACCCGAACGTCGTGCCGTACCAGACTTTTGCAACACAGGACGGCAGCGTCATCCTCGCAGTCGGCAACGACGGCCAGTTCCGGCGCTTCTGCATTGCCGCCGGCATAGGCGGTGCAGCGGACGATGCGCGCTTCGCCAGCAATGCGCTGCGCATCGCCAACCGCGACGCCTGCGTCGCCGCAATCACCCCGGCGATGCTGCGTAAAACGACTGCGAAGTGGATTGCGATCCTCGAGCCTCTGGGTGTGCCCTGCGGGCCGGTGCACCGCCTTGACGAAGTGTTCGCCAATCCGCAGATCAAACACCGCGGCATGCAGGTGGACGTACCGCATCCGCTGTCGGGCACGGTGCCGTTGGTAGCCAATCCGATCAAATACTCACGCACCCCCCTCGATTACGAGGTGCCGCCGCCGCTGCTCGGTGAGCATACGTACGAAGTCCTGCGCGGGCTACTGGGCAAGAGCGACGCCGAGATTGCCACACTGCAGGCGGCCGGCGTCATCTGACATCCGGCAACGCGTGCCGGCGGATTGAATCAGAACAATCCGGCAATCGCTGAATCGTAGGACGATGAGGCTTCGTCGGGTGACGCCACGGTGTAGCGCAGGTCCCGCATCAGGCCGTCCTGCAAACCGTAAACCCAGGCGTGTATATCCAGCGGCTGGCCGCGCTCCCAGGCATCACGCACGATGGTCGTGTGGCAGACGTTGACGGCCTGCTCGATGACATTGAGTTCGCACAGCCGGTCGCTGCGCCGGTCCGCGGAATCGTGTGCGTCCAGGCGATCCTCATGTTTCTGGCGCACATCCTCGACATGGCGCAGCCAGTTGTCACTCAAACCGATGCGTTCGCCGCGCAGCGCGGCATTGACGCCGGCACAGCCGTAATGACCGACCACCATGATGTGCCGCACTTTCAGTA
>JBBKXO010000021.1:0-5268 GCA_037969525.1 Burkholderiales bacterium
GCGCACCCTGCGTGCCAGTATGCGTCCGTCGCGATTGACACCGGTCTTGTAGTCCATGATGAATGGGTGACGCGTGGTCGACGCAATGAATTCCTCGGTCCGGGTGTATACCCCTTTTACCGGGCGCCCGGTTTTCTTCGACAACAGCGCCAGCACCGGCTCCTGGGTGATTTCATTCTTGCCGCCGAAATTGCCGCCGACGATGGTGCCCACCAGCCGGATGCGATTGATCGGCATGCGTAACGTGCGCGCAAGATCACTGCGCCCCAGCGTAATGCGCCCCAGGCTCGTGTACACCGTGACCCTGCCGTTCGCGTCCCACAGCGCAATCGAGGCGTGGGGTTCGATCGGCACATGTTCCACCATCTGAGTGCGGTATTGCCGCTCGAACACATGATCACTTGCCGCGAGCGCCAGTTCGACGTCGCCTTTGATGATGACCTTGCGCGCGTAAACATTGCTCTCGGTCGAATGCACTTTCGGCGCATCGTCCTTGATTGCTTCCAGCGGATCAAACACGGCGGGCAGTGGCTCGTATTCAACCAGGATTTTTTCCAGCGCCTCCGCTGCAATCTGCTCACTCACCGCAGCCACCGCCGCGACACCGTCCCCGGCATGGAACACGCGCTCATCTGCCAGTACCGGCTGATCCTGGAATGATGGACCAAATGAATTGACGGGAATATCGCGGCCGGTCAGCACCGCAACCACCCCCGGCATCGCTTCTGCAGCGCTGGTGTCGATGCGAATGATTCGTGCCGATGCCACGCCGGCACGCTTGATCCGGGCATATAGCATGCCGGGAAACGCCATGTCATCGATGTAACGCGTTTGCCCCAATCCGTGCATGCGTGCATCAGGACGGGTCGCGCGCTGGCCTACCGCAGGGGTCTGCTGCCTGACTTCGGGCACCAGCAATTCCATTGGGAAAACCGCTGGCAGCGTATCGCCGTAAACCCGCAGCGGATTCTCTGACGCTGCTCCATGCCCGGCGACACGCAGGGTTTCACCAACGGTTGTTTTCTTGTCCATGCGTCAGTTTTCCGATTTCACGTTGACGTTTTCGGACTGGCCACGCAACTCGCGTGCAGCATGCTGTACTGCGTCTATCATCTTGGTATAGCCCGTGCAGCGACACAGATTGCCGGCCAGACCATCACGCACTTCCTGCCGGCTGGGATCGGGATTCAGGTCCAGCAGCGCTTTCGCCGACAAAATGACGCCGGGACCGCAAAAACCGCATTGCAGCGCGCCCAATTCCTCGAAAGCCCGCTGTATCGGATGCAACTGCTCGCGCGTAGCGAGCCCTTCAATGGTCAGCACCTCGCACCCGTCAACCTGCGGGGCCAGCATCAGGCAGGCGTTCACGGACCGTCCGTCAACGATGACCGTACACGCGCCACAGTCGCCGACATCGCAGCCGAGCTTGGCACCGGTCAGCCCGAGCTGGTTGCGCAGCAGACCCAGCAGCGTGGTTTCAGGCGCAACGGGCAGCGCATGGCGTTCACCGTTGACCATGAAATGGATATCAATCACGGACGTCATGCGCTTCCTGTCATTGTTTTTGAAGCGCATTCGTGCGCATGTGTAAGCGTTCTCTTCACCAGCACTGCAACGAGATCTTTCCGATAGACCGCAGAGGCCCTGAAATCGCTGATGGGTTTGCATTCATCGGCTGCAATCCTGCCTGCTTCCGTCATGGTTTCGGGTGTCGGCACGCGACCTGCAAGATACTGTTCGGCGCTGTAGGCACGCATGACGACAGGCGCAACAGCACCCAGCGCAATGCGTGGCGTTTTGATCCTGCCCTCCCGGTCCAGCCACAGACTGGCTGCTGCATTTACCAGCGCCAGCGCCTGTCCCTTGCGCAATCCTGATTTCAGAAAATGCGCAGGTTTGCCGAGGTTCTCGACCGGAATGACGATCGTTGTCAGCAACTCATCCGGTTGCAATGCGGTCCTGCGCGGGCCTTTAAAAAACTCGGTCAGCGGCAGTTTTCTGTCCCCGGAACTCCCGGCAAGAACGACCCACGCGTCCAGCGCCATCAGCGTGGGACCGCTGTCCATGGAGGGCACGGCCGTTACCAGGTTGCCCCCCAAAGTGCCCAGATTTCGTGTCTGCACCGCACCGATGGTGTGTGCAGCCTCAGCCAACGCCGGACAGTGTTTCTGAATCAGCGTGGAACGCATGATTTCCGTATGCGTCACCATGGCCCCGATGCGCAGGCCCTGGTCTGTCATTTCTATGCCTTTGATATCGCTCGCCCGCGAAATGTCGATCACCAGCCCCGGTGCGTGTGGTGCCGACTTGAGATCAGCGAGCAGGTCTGTCCCGCCCGCCAAAATTCTCGCTCCCGGGCCATGCTCGGCGAGCAGCCTGACAGCGTGTCGCGCATTTTCTGCCATCACGAAGTCGAATCCCTGCAATTGCGTTCCCCATTCAATGGATGCTGCACGGCTGATTCTCCGCATGCAGAGCAATCAATTCTTTGATGTGGCGCAAGAATAGGCAGGGCTGCCGGATAAAAGTAGGCGCAATCGCGGCAGGCGCAGCCGGAAAATACAGGGTCCCGGGGCAGACACGCCGCAGGTTCTAAAGAAGGGCGATCGCACAAGCGCCCCTACATGCAGCGCTACACGGTGTTGAATGAACGGAACGGCGGCTGGTTTTTATGCGCTGATCCCTGATATTGTGTCCTGAACGAACGCGTTTTTTAGGGGTCCATCAGTATGACCATTCAATCGGTATGCCTTCCTTGCAACGCAGTTACATCAGCGCTTGCGGATTTTCTGGCAGCATATCCATAGCAAAACCGGCGCTGTCCGGGGTTAAGAGGAGAATTTGATGAAGCGGATATTGGCAATCATATTTGGCGCCCTGGTGGCATCCACGGCATCGGCGCAAATGCCCAGTCTTGACAGCATCATGAAGGGCATCGAAAACCTGCCTAAAACCCAGTCCGGTGGCTCCATGTTGGGCGGCACCGATGACAAGACCACCGGGGCGGGCATCAAGGAAGCGCTGGCCGTGGGTACCGAGCGGGCGGTAAACAGCCTCTCCGGGGTTAACGGCTATTTCGGCAACGAAGCGGTAAAGATCCTGATGCCTGACAGCATCAAGAAAGTGGCCGAAGTCGCCAGCATGGTGGGCTTCCAGAAACAGGTCGATCAGTTTGTGCTGAGCATGAATCGTGCAGCGGAAGCTGCCGCGCCGCTGGCGGCCAAATACTTTGCCGACGCGATCCGCGACATGTCGCTGCAAGACGTGCGCGGCATCATGACCGGGGGCAACACCGCCGCCACCGAATTCTTCAGCAATAAGATGCGCGGCAATCTCTACACCGCGTTCAAGCCGGTCGTGGCGAAAAAGGTCGGCGAGGTCGGCGCCACCCGCGCCTATAAAGACATGATCGGGCGCTATGAAAACGTGCCGTTCATGAACAAGCAGTCGCTGGATCTGGACGATTACGTGACCAACAAGTCACTCGACGGCCTGTTCCTGACCGTTGGTGAAGAGGAAAAGAAAATCCGCACCAACCCGGTGGCCCGCACCACGGATCTGCTGAAGACGGTGTTCGGCAAATAGCCTGCAGCGACACCCGCCGCGCCTGAACAGCGCGGCGACTTCATCCGGCGGTTTCGCTTCCCGATTTTTGATGCGTTTCCTGCGATTCGCATGCCTCAATACGGCCGGTCACCCCGGACGAGGATGCGGTGGAGCAGGCGGTGCTGGCTGTGGTCGTAATCGAAGCCCGCCTTGTGCAGGGTTGAACGGTCGTCGATGATCAGCATGTCGCCTTTCTGATATTCGTGCGCGTAGCAGAATTCCGGCAGGGTGATGCGTTCGGTGAGATCCTGGAGGAACTCCTGTGTCCCCTCCGGCGTCATGCCAAGGATGTTCTCGGTCTTGCCCTTGTGAAACCACACGGCCTTGGTGCCGCGCTCCGGGTGCGTGCGCACCAGCGGCTGTATCACCGAAGGCACCTTGGCTTCCTGCTGCGCCTTCAGGATGTCGGGGTTGGCGATCTTGAATCGCGCGCTGCTGATCAGAGTGTTCGCGGTTTTCATGCCGGTAATTTTCTGCCGGTAATCTTCGGGCAGCGCCTCATAGGCGGCGCGGGCATTGCACACGCGCGTGGCACCGCCCTTGTCCGGCACCTCCACCGCGTAGAGCATGGTGAACTTGGGCGGGCATTCCTGATTGGTGTGATCGGTGTGCCAGGTGGAATTGGTGCCGACTTTCGCCTGGTTACCCTGGCTGTCCTTGTGGCGATTGGAGAGCACGCTGATCAGCGGAAAACCGTCGACGAGATAAAGGCGGTTCTGGTCCTCCATCAGTTCGCCGAACAGTTCCGCCGCCGCCTGATACTGCGCAGGCGTGAAATCCTGGCCGCGGATGATCAGCACGACGTTGTCGACCACGGTGTCGTACAAGCGCTTGCGGGTCGCGTCGTCGACGGGCTCACGCAGATCGATGCCGGTGACGATCGCACCGATGTGTTCCTTGACCTTGGTGATTTTCATCGTTCCTGCAATCGTTTTCGATGCTGTAGCCACGCCCATGATCCGTCTCCCTCTGCTCTAGATGTCGATGCGCCGCTCACGTAGCGCAGACCACACTCTACGCCCAAGGCCGATCGTGCGCACGCCACACCCCATGGTCCGGACTGCGGCAGCGTCGTGCTACAGTGCCGCGGTTTGATTTACTGCAGCGGGGAGGCTGAACCATGAAAACCATAGATATCCATGCCCACATCGTTCCGGACTCCATGTGGCGCGCCATCGAAGCCAAACAGGACTGGCACGGCTTCAAGCACGAGCCGGGTGAAAACTTCGGCACCATGGTCGCCTGCGGCCAGCGCACCGAGTTCTCCTCGCCCAAGCTGCGCTACACCGTGGCAGAGCGCTTGAAGGACATGGACGAGCAGAAGGTGGACGTGCAGGTCATGTCCATACACACGCCCTTCGTCGGCTATCACCTCGAACCGAAACAGGGTCTGGCACTGGCGCGTGACTTTAACGACGAACTCAGCGCGACCGTGCGCAAGGGCAACGGCCGGCTTGCCGGGTTTGCCACGCTGCCGGTGCAGGACACGGGGCTGGCCATTGCTGAACTCGAACGCGCAGTAACCCAGCTCGGCCTCAAGGGCGCGTCACTCGATACCCAGGTCAATGCCGAGCAGTGGGACGAGCCACGGTTCCTGCCGTTTTTCAAGGCGGCCGAGCAACTGGGTGCGGTGCTGTTCTACCACCCGCAGCCGCGGAACAA
>JBBKXO010000022.1:0-6709 GCA_037969525.1 Burkholderiales bacterium
GGTGTGGTGCGCAGCGTCGACGTGGCGGTGAATCTGGGCGCCGGCGCCAATGCCGATTCCTGTCCGGCATTTGCGCCGGCGACGACTAGCGCTGCCAGCAAGACCTATCTGCGCGGTGCCTGGTGTGCGCCGGGTACCTATATCAAGGATCCTGTGGCGCGGGCGCGTTTCGGCATCCGCGGCAGCGACGAAAGAATTTACATGCGTGAGAATTACTAATTAAAACAATGGGGTGTGACTTTTGTGCGGTACCGCAATTTGAAAATACCACATAAGTCATTGACAGCATTGAAAAATATGCTATTTTGACGGAGTCTATCGCGACTGTACCCAAAGACTTTATGAATTTGTTTGGAAAAAAACAGCGCCCGGGTTGGTTGTGCCTGAATCTTCATGCCGATCGCATCGACTTGTCACATGTTTTGGTCGCAGGCAAACCACGGCCGGAGGTCCTGCTTTGCGAATCATTTCGCAAGGAAGGCAGCGATGTCGATACGCTCAAGCGTCTGCGGCGGGATTTGAATCTGGATCGCTACCACTGCATCACGTTGCTCAAGGCGCGTGATTACCAGTTGCTGCCAGTCGATGCACCCAATGTGCCGGCAGCGGAGGCGAAAAACGCCGTGCGCTGGTCGATCAAGGACATGGTGGAATATCCGATCGAGATGGCGATGGTCGATGCCGTATTCGTCCCCGGTGGCGAAGTGGCCGGACGTCCGGCGAAGATGCTCGCCATAGCCGCGCGCAACGACATCATCGCGGCGACGGTCAAACCCTTCAGCGATGCCGATATCATCCTTGAAGTCATCGATATCCCCGAACTCGCACAGCGCAACTTGGCGCAGCAGTACGAGGACGAGGGGCGCGGGCTCGCCACGCTGTGCTTTGATGACAGCGGTGCGTTGTTGACGTTTACCAGCGGCGGCGAGTTGTATCAGGCGCGCCGCATCGACGTGTCGTTGCGTGATTTCGAAACGGATACCAAAGCTGAGGAACACTTCGACCTCGTGGCGCTGGAACTGCAACGCTCACTGGACCATTTCGACCATCAGTTCCGCAATGTTGCGGTGTCACGGGTGATGGTTTCACAGGTACCGCTGGTTGACCGGCTGGTCGAATATCTGCGGACCAATCTGACGGTGCCGGTGGCCGTTCTGGAATTGGAAAGAATGCTGGATTTCCCGGGTGTGCCCGAGTTGCGCAATCCGCTGCGGCAGTCCCAGTGCTTGCAATTGATCGGTGCCGCGATGCGCGCGGAGTACGCGGCCGGATGAGTCAATATATCAATCTGCTGGGCCCGGCTTTCCGCAAGCAGCGTCTGCTGCTGACCCTGGAGCGGGCGCTGATGCTGACCGGTCTGGCGATCCTAGTGATGGTCGTCCTGCAACTCTACAGCCAGCAGCGGGTCAGCGGTCTGCGCGAGGAACTGACCTCGGCGCAAGGGCTGCTCAAGGCGCAAAGCGCGTACACCAACCGGCTGCAGGGCGATGGTGCGGCGAAGCCGGGTAGTAGCGCGCTGGATATCGACATCCAGCGCCTTGAAATGGAGTTGAAGTCGGCACGCGACAGCATTGCAGTACTCGAAGGTGGCGTGCTGGGCAATCGTGACGGTTTTGCGCAATATCTGCAGGCATTCTCCCGGCAGGCTGTCGATGGCTTGTGGCTGACCGGATTTTCGGTGGGCGGCGCCGGAGAAGTGGCGATCCACGGCCGCGTACTCAAACCGGAACTCGTACCGGTGTATATCCAGAAACTCAACAAGGAACCGGTGTTGCAGGGACGTGAATTTTCCACATTGGAGATGCGGCGTCCGTCTGCCGCGCCGGTGCAGGGCACCGCCGGGGCCAGGGTTGAAGTACCCCGGTTTCTGGAGTTTGTGCTGAGCACCGGGGAGCTGACCCCCGCGGTCGCGAGCGGAGGCCGGCCATGATGGCAGACGCCAAGGCGCAGTGGCAGGTCTGGCGAGAGCAATTCAATACCCGCTCGGTGCGGGAGCGCGGGTTAATGACCGCCGGCGGGATTGCCGTGGTGGTGGTGTTACTTGATACACTCGCGCTCAGCCCGCTCACAGTGGAGCATAAACGCTTGTCAACGCAGGTGGTCGAGGTGCGCAACAAGATCAAGGCCGGTGAAGCCATGATGGCTGCGGCAGGGGGGAGAGCGGACCCTGACGAAGTCAAAAGGCGGTACCGCGATGAATTGCGCAAGCAGATTGCGGGCATCGACAGCAAGCTGCAGGGCCTGCAAAAGCAG
Source organism: Burkholderiales bacterium (assembly GCA_037969525.1). Taxonomy (GTDB): domain Bacteria; phylum Pseudomonadota; class Gammaproteobacteria; order Burkholderiales; family SG8-41. The sequence goes on from JBBKXO010000022.1 coordinate 2,254, forward strand.
TTGGTGCCGCCGGATCAGGTGACCAAACTGCTGGAAGGGGTGCTCCAGCGTGAACATGGTTTGGCGCTGGTGAGCCTGAACAAGCTGCCAGTGCAGCGTTACCGGACCGCGGGTACTGCTGCCAAGGTTGATGATGGCAAGCTGGTGATTGGTGAAGTGGATCGCAGTATTTATCAGCATAGTTTTGAAATAGCCGTGGAGGGCTCTTACGCTGAACTGTACGGTTATCTGGCCAGGCTGGAAAAATTGCCCTGGCAGTTGTTCTGGGGCAAGGTGGCGCTGGATGCCAGTGCCCACCCACGGTTGAAACTGACATTGACGGTGCACACTTTGAGCCTGAATAAAATCTGGCTGGTGGTATGAGCAAACTGCCTGTACAACTGGCCGTGCTGCTGCTGTCCGGACTGTCTGCGATTGCCGTAGCAGCACAGGGCATGCTGGATCCGACGCGACCGCCGGCCGCGCTCGCCGGTTCGGCGGATGTCCGGGCCCCGGGTGGGCCGGTGCTGCAGTCGGTCATGCTGTCGCCGGGGCGCAAGGTGGCGGTCATCAGCGGCGAAATGGTTGCCCTGGGTGGTCGTTACGGCGCTGCTCGGCTGGTGCGACTGACCGAAAGTGAAGCGGTTTTGAAGGACGGCGCGGAGACCACGGTGCTGCGCCTGTATCCCCTGGTTGAGAAGCGCATGGTGAAAACGGCAAAGTGAACATGAACAGGCGGAACAACATGCAACGATGGTTTTCCATCGCTCAGATTATGCTCATTGCGGGCTGCGCGGAAACGCCGCGCCGCACGGGGTCGACCTTTGACGCCATCAACAAGGAAATGGATCAGGCAGCCGAGAACCGTAAGCCAGTGACACCAGATGCAGTCAGCCGCGCGTTGCTGCCGCCGCTGATAGTCGAAATGCCGCGGGCTGATGTGCAAAGACCTGAAACGCGTTTTGACCTGGCGGTGAACAACGCACCGGCGGCGCAGGTGTTCATGGCCATTGTTTCGGGGACGCGTTACAGCATGGTGTTACATCCCGATGTCAAGGGGGAATTGTCGGTCAGCCTGAAGGACGTGACGGTCACCGAGGCACTCGACACACTGCGCGATTTGTACGGCTTCGATTACAGCCTGCAGGGCAATCGCATCACCGTGCTGCCCGCGGCGCTGCAGACCCGTATTTTTCAGGTGAATTATCTGCAGGCCAAGCGCCAGGGCCAGACTCAGACGCGAGTCAGTTCCGGATCGATCACCGATGGCTCCTCCAGTCCGGGCTCACCGGCGCCGGGGGCAATCCCCGTGCCGACGACAGGCCCTGCCGGCGGAGCGGGGACCCGTGCAGCCGAGAGCACGCGGGTGACGACCAACTCGGATTCCGACTTCTGGGGAGATATCCAGAAATCCCTGGTTGCCATACTCGGTGATGCGCCGGGGCGCAGCGTCGTGGTGAACGCCCAATCCGGTGTGCTGGTGGTCAGGGCCATGCCGACGGAACTGCGCGGCGTCGAGCAATTTCTGAAGGCGATGCAGGTCATCGTGGAGCGGCAGGTGGTACTCGAAGCCAAAATCATCGAGGTCACGTTGCGTGACGGTTACCAGGCCGGCATCAACTGGGCGGGATTCCGCGACGGCAGTACGCGATTCGGCGCTGGCGTGCTGGCGCCCGGAGCAGTACTTGGCCGCAGCGGGTCCATAAGCGCACCAACGGCACGGGCTGCCGACGGCACGGTGCTGGGGAGTTCGGCACTGACGGGTGGTTCCGCGGGTGTGGTGGCTGGTGCGCTGTCATTGGGAAGCGGAGCCGCCGGTGGGTTGTTCGGACTGGCTCTGCAAACCCAGAACTTTGCCGCGCTGCTGTCCTTCCTGGAGACCCAGGGTGGCGTCAATGTGTTGTCGAGTCCACGGGTGGCGACGATCAACAACCAGAAGGCCGTGCTCAAGGTGGGTACCGACGATTTCTTCGTGACCAACGTCAGCACGACTTCCAGCACCAGCGGCACCAATACCACGGTGACGCCGACGATCACCGTCGCGCCGTTTTTCTCGGGCATCGCGCTTGATGTGACGCCGCAAATCGATGGCGACAACAATATCATTCTGCATATCCATCCTTCGGTCAGTAACGTCGTCGAGCGGCGCAAGGTCATCGACCTGGGTGCGCTGGGTTCGTTTACGCTGCCGCTGGCTTCCAGCGATGTCAACGTGACCGATACCATCGTAAGGGTCCAGGACAGCAACATCGTCGCCATTGGCGGGTTGATGCGCCAGCAATCGGTCAGTGACCGCAGCCAGGTGCCGGGCATAGGCGATATCGACGGCGTGGGCAACCTGTTCCGTCAGCGAGACAGCCGCAATATCAAGAGCGAACTGGTCATACTGCTCAAACCCACGATCATCCATAGTGACCGCACGTGGCAGGAAGATCTGATCCGCACCCGCGATCGCATACGGGCGATGGGCGCGCCGGAGCCGCAACGGTGATACGCTGGCGCCATGTACCAGACGCACTTCGGGCTGCGTGAGCCGCCGTTCGGCATCACGCCGGACACCAGTTTTGCCTACGCCTGCAACTCCCATCAGGAAGCGCTGAACACGCTGCTGGTCGCCGCGCGCAACGGCGAGGGCTTCATGAAAATCACCGGCGAGGTGGGCACCGGCAAAACGCTGCTCTGCCGCCGTTTTCTGGCGACCCTTGATGCGCGTTTCGTCTCGGCCTATATACCCAACCCGTACCTGGAGCCGCGGACGCTGATGTTTGCGCTATCCGACGAGCTGGGCATCAAGCTGCCGCGTGAAGCCGATCAACACCAGTTGCTGAAGGAATTGTCGCGGGCGCTGCTCAATTTTGCGCGCCAGGGCAAGACCGTGGTGGTCTGTCTCGACGAGGCGCAGGCCATGCCGCAGGAGACGCTGGAAGCGCTGCGTCTGCTGACCAATCTTGAGACGGAAAAGCGCAAGTTGCTGCAGGTCGTATTGTTTGGCCAGCCCGAACTCGATGAGCGGCTGGCGCATGAGGCGGTGCGCCAACTGCGTCAGCGCATCACGTTCCAGTACCGGCTTGCCGCACTGACGCCAGACGAGGTCGATCACTATCTTGCACATCGTCTGAGGGTGGCCGGCTATCACGGCAGTCGCCTGTTCCAGCCGGGCGCCGTGCGGCGCCTGCACCGCGCCAGCCGCGGTGTGCCGCGACTGATCAATATCATGGCGCACAAGTCGCTGTTGCTGGCCTTCGGCGAAGGCCTGCAACAGGTACTGCCGCATCATGTCCGGGCTGCCGCCGCGGATACTCCCGCCGCGGCACCCGGGCCGCGCTGGTGGTGGCTGGGATTTGCCATGGTGCTGGTGGTTGCGGGCGGGCTGACGTTGAGCCGTTTCGTATGAGCGTCATCAATCAGATGCTGGTCGACCTGGAGCGTCGCCGCGCATCGGGCGAAGAGCGCCACCGGATTCCCGATCATGTGCGCGCATTGCCTGATGACGCCGCTAGCACGCGAGTTAACTCAAGGACTATTACGGCGGCGCTTGTTGTGGCGGCGCTGGCGTTCGGTATCGGGTGGTGGATGACCGGTCGGCCTGTCATGCCGGTCGCACCGGTGATTCCTGTCGCAGCCGTACCAGCCAAGGTGCCGGCCGCAGAGTTGGAGGCAGTAGAGTTCATCGCACAGCGTATGAGCTTTGACCTGGCGCTGGTGCCGGAGATGATCAATGACCGGCCGGAGGATAAGTCCCCAGCTACCGCTGCACCGGTTACCGCGGCTTCAGTCATAGCGCGTGATGCGCAGAAAGCCGCACCTGCACCGGTGAAGGCGGTTGCGGTCAATGATTCACCGCCCCGAACGGTTACCCTGCCCACGCCAAAAAAGCAGGTAGTGGCGGCAGCAGCACCGCCGCCTGTGGATATTCAAAAACGGGTCAGGGAGTGGACACCGCGGCAACGTGCCGATATTGAATATGCGAAAGGTGCAGCAGCCCTGCATCAGGGTCTGCAGGTTGAAGCGCGCTCAGCATTCGAGGCGGCGCTGCAGGTGGACCCGACCTATCATGCGGCGCGGCAGGCGCTGGTTGGCATCATGCTCGACGCACGCCAGCTGACTGAAGTGTCGCAGCTGTTGCAGGAAGGACTGCAACTTGCGCCCGCACAGTATGGATTTGCCATGACCTTGGCGCGACTGCAGATGGATCGGGGCGAACTTGATGCAGCGACCCGGACCCTGTCGCGCAGTCTTGAATACGCGGTCAGCGTCCCGGATTACATCGCGTTCTATGCGGGGCTGCTGCAACGCCAGCAGAAACACGCTGAAGCGGTGGTGCAATTCAGTAATGCACTCCAGTTGCGCGCTAACACCGGCGTCTGGCTGCTGGGCATGGGGGTGTCGCTGGACGTGCTCGGACGCCGTGCTGAAGCACAGGAAGCTTACCGGCGGGCGCAGGCCACCGGCAACTTGTCGGACGAACTGCAGGCGT